>CAZNEU010000440.1:0-1821 GCA_964571915.1 uncultured Phycisphaeraceae bacterium | reverse complement strand
TCGATCAACGCTGATGGCCAACGTCCCACCGATTTGGGTGGTCTCCCGACCATCTGACCCTGGGGCGGGGGTGCGGCCGGTGCGTGCCGGTCGGTGGAATGGAAGCCACGCTCGGCATGTGTGGGCCGAGATTCCGGAAGTGGTGTGTGTTGATCTGCTTGCAAGGAGAATCTTGTATGCGAACGCGTGTGTCCAAGGCCTTTACTCTGGTGGAAATCCTCATCGTCGTGGTGATCCTCGGCATCCTGGCGGCCATCGTGATCCCACAGTTCACCAACGCCAGCCAGGACGCCCAGATCGGCAACGTGAAGACGCAGTTGCAGACGATCCGCAGCCAGATCGAACTGTTCCGCGTCAAGAACAACGGCAACGTTCCGGACCTTGACGGCCCGGACTTCAACGAACTCATCACGCCCCCGACCGGGCAGGACGTGTACCTGCGGGCCGCCCCGGTGAACCCCCGCAACAGCAGCGCGCTGGTGTCGGCCTCGGCCGATCCGGGTGGCGTGGCGGGCACGGGCACGGGCGCCGTGGGCTGGTACTACAACGCGACCACGGGCGCCCTGACCTGCGCCGGCTTTGATGAGACGACCGGCAAGTGGCGCGTGGCCGGCGGTTCGTGAGCACGGCTTGATCGGAACTTGATGTTTTCAGAGCCGGCCTCCGAAAGGGGGCCGGCTTTCTTTCCGATTCAAGGGGACTCTCGCAGGAGCGCACCACCGAGCCACGCGCCCATGATCCGCACGCCCCACTCCACCCTGACACCGAACCGCCACGGGGCCGGCAACGGCGCGTTCACGCTGGTGGAAATCCTGATCGTGGTCGTGATCCTGGGCATTCTCGCGGCGATCGTGATGCCGCAGTTTGCGCGCGCCACCAACGACACCGCCGCGACCACGACGTTCAGCGAACTCCAGAAGGTCCGCAGGCACGTGGGCATCTTCAAGGCCCGCAATGGCGAGGCGCTGCCCGCCGTCCTCGAGGGCGACGGCACCTGGGGCGAACTCGTCAGCCGCGACCACTTCCTTTCGGCGCCGACGAACGCCTGGGTGGGCGGCGCAGCGGCCAGAGTCGTCAAGTTCGGGACCGGCCCGGACACGGCCTTCCAGACCGACTACGCCTGGATCTACAACCCCGCCACGGGCGAGGTATGGGCCGGCTCGTTCAGTGCGCAGGATGTGCCGCTTCCACGGAACTGACCGGTTGACCGGGGCGACCCCTCAAGCCGCGGCCCGGGGCGGTCGATGCTCCGGGCAGCGGCTTACCGGGCGTTGGGCCCGCCAGAATCCGCACCCGCTGCGCACGATCGCAAGGAGCGACCCATGACCACCGGCACCCTCCAGCCCGCACAACTCATCCAGCCGCGCACGCTCTCCACGCCCGAGGCGGGGCCGCGTGCGCCCGCGCGCTCGCCGGTGCGCGGCCCGGTGGCCATGCTCACGGTGGTGGCTTCGTTGCTGGCCGCGAACCTGTTTCTGGGCGCCCTGGGCGTGGTGGGCCCGAGCGTGGCGGCGGCGCAGCCGGAAAAAACGGTGGAAGTGCCGTTCAACGCGGCGGAGCAGCGCAGGCAGATGATCGATCAACTCTCGCAGGTCCACATGAAGTTGGCCGCGATTGAGGCCCGGCTCGAGAAGGGCCTTTCGGTGAAGGTGACCGAGATGCCGGCGGTGAAGGTTTCGAGCATGCCCAAGCCGGAGTAGCCGGCGCGGACGATGGTTGAGGGATGGAGTGGACGGCGGGGGACCGGAGCAGTTGCATGGCGAAGCGTTCACTCTCGGCCTTCACGCTGGTGGAACTGCTGATCGTGATCGTGCTGCTGGG
>CAZNEU010000439.1:0-4018 GCA_964571915.1 uncultured Phycisphaeraceae bacterium | reverse complement strand
CGCCGCCGGCCTTGCCGGACGGCGTGGGCACGTACACGCCGCGTGCAGAAACGACGTAGTCGCTGGGAGTCACCGTGTCGTAGTACGCCTGAAGAACGAAGCAATCGCGATACTTCTTGGTGTTGTGGTTTCTTGGCATCTTCTTTCCCTCTTCCGCCACAGCTTTCTCCAGGTCATCGTGGAACGTCTTGAGTTGCTGAGCGTTCTCAGGGTCAAGGAGGTCGAGACAGTTCCCCAACCGGATCATTGAGGACACAACCGCTGCGTCCTTGCCGTAGCGACGCTGTGCCCACCAGAGTGCCTGCTTGGGGGCGTACTCCCAGAAGTACACACCGTGCCCGAGCCAGTCGTGGTTGTTCTTGCTGGGCGCGTATGCCTGCGTGCGCACGATGCGCTCCGCATGGGTGGCGCTGGTGCCGTGATATCCGATCACAGTTCGGTGATAGTCGGCGAAGGTTATCATGTCACGCCCCGATTATCGCGGGCCTCTTGCTCTCGTTGAGCAGCTTGCGCAGAACCGTGTGCAGGATGCCGCCGTTGCGGTAGTAGTTGATCTCCACGGCGCTGTCGAGGCGACAGACGACGGCAAACGTCTTCTTGGTGCCGTCGCTCTTCGTCGCCGTCACCTGCACGTCGCCGCGCGGCACGATCTCCGCGGGAATGGCGATGTCGAAGACCTCGCCGCCGTCGAGGCCGAGAGATGTGGCGGTGTCGCCGGGCTTGTACGTGAGGGGCAGCACACCCATGCCGATGAGGTTGGAGCGGTGGATGCGCTCGAAACTCTCGGCGATGACGGCCTTGACGCCCAGGAGCATGGTGCCCTTGGCGGCCCAATCGCGGGATGAGCCCATGCCGTAGTCCTTGCCCGCAAGGACGATGAGCGGCGTGCCTGCGGCCCGGTAGTTGTTGGCCGCGTCGAAGATGGTGGTGGGATCGCTAGCACGCCGGCGAGCGAATCTGGCGTACACAGAATCTCCAATAGCCAATGCAAGCAGGGCATCCACGGAGTTGGACCGAAGAGCATTGAACACCTCGGCTTTGGCCCGCTTCGCGGCGATAGCAGAGATCGACGGGTCCTGCAGAAGGATTCGCAGTTCTTCTGCGAGGACTTCGTCGTTCTTGTCGTGCCACGCCCTCATCTCTTCGATCGCCTGGAACAACCGCGGCTCGCTGAAGTCGCGCGTCCACCAGCCTTCCTTGATCTTCCCGTCGGGCGCTGCGGCGAGTTTGTTCTTGACGCGGACGTTGGCGAAGGTGCCGCGGGTCATGACGCGGTCGTTGCCGCGGCGGGAGCCGTAGGAGTTGAACATGCTGCGGGGGACGCCCAGGGACTTGAGGTAGTCGCCTGCCGGGGAGGATTCGGCGATGTCGCCCGCGGGGGAGATGTGGTCGGTGGTGACGCTGTCGGCCACGCTCACCAGCACGCGGGCACCCTTGATGGGCGGCATGGCCCCCCCCACGCCGGTGGCGGGGTGCGGCTTCATCCCCTCGAAGTACGGCGGGGGCTGGATGTAGGTGCTCCTGGGGTTCCAGTTGTAGAGTTCGCTCTTGGAGACGGGGACTTTGTTCCACGTCTCGTTGGCGGAGAAGACCTTCGCGTACTGCGTGCGGAACTGGTCGGGGCTGAGGCACCGGGCCTTCACCGCCTGCACCTCCGCATGGGTGGGCCAGAGGTCTTTGAGGAAGACGGCCTTGCCGTCCTTGGTCGTGGCGATGGGCTCGGTGGAGAGGTCGATGGCGACCGTGCCCGCGATGGCGTAGGCCACCACCAGCGGCGGGCTGGCGAGGTAGTTCGCCTTCACCGCGGGGTGGACGCGACCCTCGAAGTTGCGGTTGCCGGACAAGACCGACGCGGCGACCAGGTCGCCCTCCTTGATGGCCGCCTCCACCGCCTCGGGCAGCGGGCCGGAGTTGCCGATGCAGGTGGTGCAGCCGTAACCGACAGTGTGGAAGCCGAGGGCTTCGAGATCGGCGGTGAGTCCGGCCTTGTCGAAGTAGTCGGTGACCACTTTGGAGCCGGGAGCAAGGCTGGTCTTCACCCACGAGCGTTGCCGCAGGCCCAGAGCCCGTGCCTTGCGGGCCACCAGGCCCGCGGCGATCATGACATCGGGGTTGCTGGTGTTGGTGCAACTGGTGATGGCCGCGATCACGACCGCGCCGTGCGTGAGTTTGCGCTCTTTGCCGCCGCGGCAGGCGACGGTGCCGAAGGACCCGAAGATCTTGTCGGCGCTCAGGCCGAAGCCGGCGTTGCCCGTGGGCGAACCGAGGCACTTGAGGAAGTCGGACTTGATGTTCTTGAGGTCCACACGGTCTTGCGGACGCTTGGGGCCGGCCAGCGAGGGCTGCACGGTGGCGAGGTCGAGTTGCATCACGTCGGTAAAGACGGGATCGGGCTTGGTGGCGTCCCACCACAGGTTGTTCGCCTTCGCGTAGCCTTCCGTGAGCGCGGCCTGCTCGGTGCGGCCGGTGAACTTCATGTACGCAATCGTCTGCTCGTCCACCGGGAAGAAGCCCATGGTGGCGCCGTACTCGGGGGCCATGTTGGCGATGGTGGCGCGGTCGGGGACGGCCAGCGCGGCCATGCCGGGGCCGTAGAACTCCACGAACTTCTCGACCACGCCCTTGTTGCGGAGCATCTGGGTGACGGTGAGGACGAGGTCGGTGGCGGTGGTGCCCTCGGGGAGTTTGCCGATGAGTTTGAAGCCGATCACCTCGGGCGGGAGCATGGAATACGGCTGGCCGAGCATCACGGCCTCGGCCTCGATGCCGCCCACGCCCCAGCCGACGACGCCCAGACCGTTGATCATGGTGGTGTGCGAATCGGTGCCCACGCACGAGTCGGGGTACGCGATCGGGGTACCCCCACTCTCGGAGTGGGGATCGGCCTTGGTGAGCACGCCCGGCGAGAGGTACTCAAGGTTGACCTGATGCACGATGCCGGTGGCCGGGGGCACGCAGCGGAAGTTGGAGAGGCTCTGCTGGCCCCACCTGAGGAACTCGTAGCGCTCGGTGTTGCGCTCGAACTCCTTCTCGCTGTTGATGGTGAGGGCCGTGCCGCTCCCAAACGCATCGACCTGCACACTGTGGTCGATCACGAGGTCGCACGGCACCAGCGGGTTGATGGCGTTGGGGTCGCCGCCGAGGGCCTTCATCGCGGCACGCATGGCCGCGAGATCCACCACGCAGGGCACGCCGGTGAAGTCTTGCAGCACCACGCGCCCGACCATGAAGGGAATCTCATTCTTGGAGACGCACCCGGCGTTGTAGTTGGCCAGGCCGGCCACGTCGGCGGCGGTGATGCCGAACCCGTCCACGCTGCGGAGCATGGATTCGAGGATCACGCGGATGGAGTAAGGAAGCGTGGCGATGGGCCTGCCGATACGGGCCTTCTCGAGAGCCGCGAGGCTGTAGTAGGTGTAGACCTTGCCGTTGACGGTGAGGGTGGACTTGGCGTTGAACGTGTCGGTTGGCATGAGGTGCTCCTTGCCGCTTCTCGCCCCGGCGCTGCGCCTCTCCCTCCTTTCGCGGGGGCGGGGGGAGGGATGTTCATCGTGGAAACACCCAAACATACGCTTGCATCGGCATGAAGCGAATCGATTGAGATGACGTGTTCGATCAGCCTACGTTATGGTGCCGGCACGGGCGCCCGGCCGCGTCAGAACCCGGCCCTGGTGCTCACAGCGCTCCACTCCGCCCGCACGCACAGCGTGTCCACCCACCGCTCCAGGTACGCCCGGTCGAACGTCTCGCCGCTCACCTTGATCATGGAGGCGATGTCGCGCAGGTGCTTGTCCGACCCTCCCTCCTTGTAGTACTCGAGTGTCTTGAGGATCACGTCTTCGGGGGCGGCCACGCGCACCTGCACACCCGGCGCAACCTCCACGCGCCGTCCACGCGACATCCGCACAGGCGCGTGCGGCGAATCCTCGGGTAACATGAAGTCGATTTTCAGCCCCGAGCGAACGTGGATCGCGTTGAACTGTGAACGCCACCGGAGCGCATCGCGGATGCCCTCCTC
>CAZNEU010000438.1:0-2691 GCA_964571915.1 uncultured Phycisphaeraceae bacterium | reverse complement strand
GTTGAACTGTGAACGCCACCGGAGCGCATCGCGGATGCCCTCCTCGCTGATGTAGAAGTCCGGCTCCGCGAACGCGGCCAGCAGCGCAGGGATGTGCTCGACGTGGACATCCGCGGCCACATCCACATCCATCGTGGACCGGTACTCACCGTAGATCATGGAGGCCATGGATCCGACCACGCAGTAGTCGATCCCCTCCCGCTCGAGCACGCCGGCGGCCAGAAGCATCAGGTCACGCGGCCCCATGCGTCATCCTTCGTCGCACGTCTTCTTCCACCCGCTCGGGCGTCCACGTCGGGTGCTGCTGCCGCACGAGCGATTCGAGCATTTCTCGTGCCTGGACGACCATGGTGTTGGCCAGACGCAGTTTCTCCATGGGCATCATCCGCCGCAGGATCGCCGCGGCCTGGTCGTCGATCACCTCGATGCGCCGCGGGTCGATAGCCACGACCAATGGTACGACCCCGCTTTACCTGAGTGGGCTTCCGGGCGCACGCCCGCCGCCGCGTGGCACCAGTGCCCAGTGCCTAACGCCCAGTCCCTTCCCCCCGCCTCAGCAGCCGCTCAAACTCAGCCGCGGCGGCGCTGGGCACCTTGTCGCTCCGCCTCACGATGGCCAGGTCGCGGGTCAGCCTTCCCTGCGCACAGGCCAACCCTTCGCCGGGGCGCAGCGCGAATCTGCTCACGAAACCCACACCCACGCGGGCCGCGACCATGCGGCGGATGCTCTCGATGGAGCGCAGTTCCATGACCACGTTGAGAGCGATGCCCGCCGCGCCCGCGGCTTGGTCGAGCACTTGGCGCACGGCGGAGCCGGCCTCGAAGGCGATCACGCTCTGGTTTTCCAGATCGCGCCAGCGGAAGGTGCGCTTGCCCGCGAGGGCGTGGCCGGGCGGCAGGATGAGGCGCAACTCATCTTGCACGAGGCGGATCACCAGCAACTGCTGCTGCTCCACCCTCACCAAGGGAAGCGTGACGATGCCCAGGTCCAGTTCACCCGAGAGCACGCTCTCGGCCACCTGGGTGCTGCCGGCCTCGCGCACGTAAAACCGCAATCCTGGGTGCGCGCTGCGCACGGCGTTCACCACGGGTGGCAACAGAAACGCGGTGGCGGTGGCCCCGCACCCCACGCGGATGGAGCCTGCTTCCAGACCCGTGAGTTCACGCACATCGCGCAGGGCGGCCTCGGCCGCACGAACGGCCTCTTCGGCCCGCGCGGCCAAGGCCCTGCCCGCGGCCGTGTGTTCCACGCCGCGCCCGGTGCGGTCGAGAAGCGCCGTGCCGGTCTCCTCTTCCAGCCGTCGCACCGCCGCGGAGAGCGCGGGCTGGCTCACGCCCAGACCCCGCGCGGCACGGGTCATGTGCCCGGCGCGAGCGATGGCGAGAAAATACCGCAGCGGCGTGAGTTCCACTCTGCGAGCATAACGACGGAGAAGGGAGCACCCGCGCGGATCAGACCCCGACCAGCAGCGAGCGGAGCGCGGTCCGCACACTCACGGTGCCGCCGCGGACCGCCACCGAGCGGCCGGCGGGGGCGATGGCGGTGAGCGCGTGTGCCGCGCTCTTGAAGCCGGGGCCGCCGGCGCGTGGAGAGAGCAGACCGGTTTCGACCCAGTCGTCCCAGGTGGGGTCGAGGCCAAGGACGACGCGGGAGGCCGCGATCATGGGGCTGTCGGGCACGAGGCCGGTAACGAGTTGGTAGCCGATGGCCACCACGCTCCGCACCTCGGTCTGGTCGGCATCGAGCGACCCCGAGGCCTCGCTCAGGCCCAGCATGCGGCGCAGGCCGTAGTGCTCGATGAAGACGCTGCCACTCCGGTCCACCATGATCTCGTCGAGGAGGAGCGATCCGTGGCAGGCGCCGATCGCGTGGGCGTGCCGCACGGCTTCCAGCAACTGCACCACGGCGTGGCGGGCCTCGACGGGAGAGAGGAAGCCGCCCTTGTCGCGCAGGAGCGAGGCGAGCGTGACCACCCCGTGGCGATCCCCCATAAAGGGGGAGACCAGCCAGCCGGTTTCGGGATCGGCACCGAAATCCTCGATGAGCACGACGTGCGGATGCACAAACTGACGCGAGGCCTCCACCGCACGCCCGAACTGCGGGGCCGTAAGGCCCGAGGCGGCCAGCGGCACACGGGCGACCACGTGGCTGGTGGAATCGCCCTCGTGCAGCGCAAGGTGCCGCTCACCCGTGGGGCCGGATTGCAAAGGTCTTGTCAGGATGTAGGGCCCGAAGCGCGGGCAAGCCTCGACATCAACCATCCGTGCCGGTCCTTTTTTGCACGCCGAACCACCAACGGGTCGGTCGTTGAGCAGGCCGCGCGACCCGGAGAATGGGCGAGGCGGCGGGGAGGAGTCTATCGGCCCCGCACCTCGTCGGGAGCCACAAGAGTCTCGTTGATCCGTGTCTAACGAACACGTACCGAACGCAACCTCCACGGTTAGTGAACACAAGCATAGGAGGGTGAGACAACCACAAGGAGTGGGTCGGTGCCGTTGCACTCCCGGCGGTGCGTGCCTTGTACCCTTCACCATGACCACCGCACCCGCGCGTCCGGCCTCACCCGCGACACCGCCTACGCCCCCGACCCCCGCCGCGCCGGCGGTCGCGGCCGCGAAGTCCAACGACCCGTTGCAACTCATCGATGTGGACCACGTGCGCTTCTACGTGGGCAACGCCAAGCAGGCCGC
>CAZNEU010000437.1:0-3423 GCA_964571915.1 uncultured Phycisphaeraceae bacterium | reverse complement strand
GGCGGCGAAAGGCCCACCCCGCTGCCTTCCGTGCTCACGTTCACGTTCCTGAACTCGATGGGTTCGGGGCTGGTTTCCAACGGCATTTTCTTTATCGCCAAGGAGACGTTCGGGTTCTCCAAGGCTCAGTGCTTCGGCCTGGGCGTGGCGTACGGGCTCGCGTACATTCCCGCAGCGATGGGCGTGGGGCCGCTTGTGCGGCGGCTGCGGACCGGGCACGGGCTGTCGGGGCGGGGCGTGCTGTGCGTGCTCATGGCCGGGATGGGCGCGGCGTGCATGTTGCCGGCGATTTCGCTCGCGCTCAACGGCGCGGGCAAGCCCAGCGCGTGGTCTTTGTGGTTGCTCATGCTGGTGTACGCGGGGCTGTCCGGCATGTTGTGGCCCATGGTGGAGGCGTATCTCTCCGGCGGGCGGCGCGGCCAGGTGCTGCGCACGGCCACGGGGCGGTTCAACATCACCTGGTCGAGCGCACTGGTGCTGGCGATGCTGCTGGTGGCACCGTATACGAAGGAGGGGGCGGTGGAGGCGCTGGCCGCGCTGGGCGTGCTGCACTGGCTCTCGTGCGTGATTCTGGTGGATTTTTCCCCCTCGTCCGCGGCGCATCAGGAGGATGAGCACGAGCCGCACCCGAGCGTGTACGCCGAGCAACTGGCGATTTTCCGGTGGGTGCTGGCGACGGCGTATCTGGTGCTCAACGCGCTGTTGCCGTACATCGCGGTGGTGGCCGACACGCTCGGCTTGGGCGCGACGGCGGCGGTGGTGCTGGGCTCTTCGTGGCCCGCGGCACGGGTCGCGGCGTTTGTGTTCATGGAACGCTGGCAGGGCTGGCACGGCCGACGCTCCATGCCGTGGATCGGCTGCGGGATGCTGCTGGGGGGCTTTGCGCTTGTGGTGCTGCTGCCCGTGTGGTTGCCCAAGGCGCTGGCACTTGCGGGCGTGGTCGTGGGCTTGATCGTGTTCGGGGCGGCGATGGGCGTGATTTACGCGGCGACGCTCTACTACACCATGTCGGTGGGGGCGGCGCAGGTGGAGGCGGGGGGGAGTTTCGAGACGCTGATCGGGCTTGGCTACCTGCTCGGGCCGCTGTCGGGGCTGGCCGCGGTGTGGTGGTGGGCAGACAAACAGGGCGGGGCGGGGTACATCGAAACGACGATGCTGGTGCTGGTCTCGGGGCTCATGGTGGGCGGAGTGGCCATGGCCCTGCGGGCGGCCAAGGCGCAGGCACGGGCGAATCCCGGCGGCAGGGGCGTGTGAAGCAACCCGGATTGCCCGGCCCGATATCCTGTCTGGTGTGGACGCGGCCTGTTCGGGTGGGTCATGCGTGTGGCCGCGCGGCCCGATTCGAGCATGGGCCTTGCAGGGGGTCTCTACGGGGCATCGGGCGGGCTGGCCGGGGCGAAGACAGGCCGGCGGTGGTGAACGGGATTTGGCAACGGGACGACCATTGCCCGGGGGCAGGGAAGCACCATGAAGCACATGAACGCAAGCCGTTTGTTCTTGGCCGGTGTGGGCGCGATCACGATTGCGGTGAGCGCCGGGCTGACCATGGGCGGTGCCCGCGCAATTGCGCCGGAATCGGCGATCGCGACGGTGTCGGACCAGTTGTGGCAGATCGCGCGGTCCGGGCAGGACGAGGCCGCGTTTGCCGCGCCGTTCAAGGGCGTGGCGGCGGATGTGCCCGACCCGCAGATGGCGGCCCTGCGAGGGTCGGTGGCGAGTTTGGAAGCGAACATCGCCAAGCGCGAGGTGAAGCGGGCGGAGCAGATCGCCAAGGTGGAGAAGGAACTGGACGAGGGCCTGGCCGGTGAGGGCACGCCCTTGGCGCTGAGCAAGGCGCTCAAGTCCGCCGTGGAGTTGTATCTGCTCACGCCGGACAAGAAGGGCCTGATGGCCCAGGCCCGCCTGAAGGAACTGGTGCGGCGTGCGGACGGCGCGGCCCACGCGGCGGAGGGGCAGATGGACTGGATCATGGCCAGCGAGTTGTTCCTGCGGCTGAACCTGCTGCTGGAGGAGGAGGCCACGTACAAGAAGGATGTGTACCGGCTGAGCGACCGGCTGGGGATGATCCAGTTGTACGTGCCGCGGCGGTTGTGGGAGTTGCGCAACGCGCGCCGGCTGATGGACAAACTCAGGCCGCTGCCGCCCTACAACGGCGTGGGGGATGACTACCAGACCAAACTCAGGGGGGTGAGCCAGACGATCGTGCTGGCATCGCTGGTTCGCGCGGCGGAGAGCCACGTGGAGCGCAAGACCATGCGCGAACTGCTGGTGGGGGCGCTCGACAGCGTGCGGACGATGGCGACCACGCGCGACCTTGAGGCGGCGTTCCCGGGGATCGCCGGCGAGGCGGGCCGCGACCGGTTCGTGAACTTCATTGACCTGCGCATCGCGGAGTTGCTGAACGCGAAGGCCGACCCGGACAACTTCGCCGTGAGCAACCTGCTGGGCGAGATGCTGGGCGCGAGCCGCCAGACCGTGCAGGTGTCGGAGGCGGCCCTGCTGCACGAGTTCGGCAACGGGGCCTTCCGGCGGCTGGATGAGTTCAGCCAGATCATCTGGCCGGACGAACTGTCGCGCTTCAAGCGGATCATGGACGGCGAGTTCATCGGCGTGGGCATCCAGATTCAGATGGACGAGGAGACGCAGTTGGTGAAGGTGGTGGCGCCGCTGGAGGGGACGCCGGCGTTCCGCGCCGGGATCAAGGCGGGGGACCTGGTGAAGAAGATCGACGGCAACGCGGCCCTGGGAATCTCGCTGAACCAGGCTATCGAGCAGATCACGGGGCGGCCGGGCACCAAGGTGGTGCTGACGATGGAACGCAAGGGCGAGGACATTGATTTTCCGATGGAGCGGACGCGCATCCCCATCAAGACCGTGAAGGGGTGGCGGCGCGAGAACTCGATCGATGAGAAATGGGACTGGTTCATCGACCCCGAGCAGAAGATCGGGTACGTTCGCATCACCAACTTCCAGGACTCGACGACGCGGGAACTCAGGGACGCGATCAACCAGATGAAGGGCAAGGGCCTGCAGGGGCTGATCGTGGACCTGCGCTTCAACCCCGGCGGGCTGCTCACGCAGGCGGTGAGCGTGGCCAACCTGTTCGTGGAGCGGGGCCTGATCGTGTACACCGAGAGCGCGGGGGGCGTGCGCACCGAGGAGCAGAAGGCCGTGCCCAGCGGCCAGCAGGTGAAGAACCTGCCCGTCGCCGTGCTCATCAACGAGGGCGCGGCATCGGCCTCCGAGATCGTGTCGGGCGCGCTGCGCTACTATGCCGACCAGGGGCAGTTGCGGGCCGTGCTGGTGGGGGCACGCACCTACGGCAAGGGCAGCGTGCAGAACGTGATGTCGCTCTCGCCGGTGGCGATGCTGAAACTGACCATGGCGTACTACTTTCTGCCCGACGGGAAACTCATCCACCGG
>CAZNEU010000436.1:0-1592 GCA_964571915.1 uncultured Phycisphaeraceae bacterium | reverse complement strand
CCGGCGCAGCAGTGGCGGTCGCCGCCCTCCGTGGCGACGGCCTGGCCGATCTGGTTTCCGCCGTGCGCGAGGCCCTCGTGCCCGCCGCGGCCATAAAGCACCCCGGCCCCTGGCGATTCTGGTAGGCGGCCGTTCTGCCACACACCTGCGTCTGCTGGCCAGATTCGCCAGCCCAAACCCCCGTCCCTCATGGTGTGCCCGATGTGCAGTTCCATGTATACTTCCCCTGTCCCCTGTCCCCTGTCCCCTGTCCGCCGAGCCCACCATGCCGCTCTCGCACGTAGACCAGTTCATTGCCGGTAAGCGAACCACCGAAGCCGCGCTCGGTGGCAAGGCAGGTGCCACGCACACCGTCATCAACCCGGCCACCGGCGAAGCGATCGCGCAGGCCGACCGTGAGTCTCGCCGTTCCGCCGAAGCGGCCGTTGAGGCCGCGCGGGCCGCGTTCCCCGCGTGGAGCGCCATGCCCGTGGGCGACCGCTGCCAGTTCCTCTTCCGCTACAAGCAGGTGCTGGAGGACCACTTCGAGGAACTCGCCCTCATGATTGTCCGCGAGCACGGCAAGACGCTCGCGGAGGGGCGGGGCGATGTCCGCCGCGGCATCGACTGCGTCGAGTTCGCCTGCGCCGCCCCCACGCTGATGATGGGCCGCACGCTCCCGCAGATCGCCGTCTCCTCTTCCTTCTGCCGCACCGAAGATACGAGCGGCGTGGGGATCGATTCGTCGGTCGATCGTGTGCCGCTGGGTGTGTGCGTCGGCATCACCCCCTTCAACTTCCCCGTCATGGTGCCCCTGTGGATGTGGCCCATGGCCATCGCCTGCGGCAACACGTTCATCCTCAAGCCCAGCGAGAAGGTGCCGCTCTCGGCCGTGCGCGAGGTGGAACTGGCCCACGAGGCGGGCCTGCCGCCGGGCGTGCTGAACCTCGTCACCGGCGGCCCCAGCGTGGTCGACTACCTCATCACGCACGAAGAGGTGCGGGCCGTTTCATTCGTGGGCTCCACACGCGTGGCCGAGCACGTGTACCAGACCGCCACCAAGGCCGGCAAGCGGGCCCAATGCATGGGCGGTGCGAAGAACTACATGGTCATCATGCCCGACGCGAACCAGGACGCGGCCGTCGAGGGCATCATCGGCTCGGCCTTCGGCAACAGCGGCCAGCGCTGCCTCGCCGGTTCGGCCTGCATCGCCGTGGGCGACGCGGCCACCTGGCTGATTCCCAGGCTCAAAGCCGCCGCGGAGAAGATCAAGGTCGGCCCCGGCGACACGCCCGGCTGCGGCATGGGCCCGGTCATCGACGACGCCAGCAAGCAGCGCATCCTCGGCTTCATCGAGTCGGGCATCACAGACGGCGCCACGCTCGTGCTCGACGGGCGCGCGGCCGCCAAGGGCAGCGGCTGCTTCGTCGGCCCCACCATCTTCGACCACGTCCGCCCCGGCATGAAGATCGTTGACGAGGAGATCTTCGGCCCCGTCCTCTCCGTCGTGCGCGAGGCCACGCTCGACGCGGCCATCTCCACGCTCAACAAGTCGCCCTACGGCAACATGGGTGTCATCTTCACCAGCAGCGGGCACGCGGCACGCCGCTTCA
>CAZNEU010000435.1:0-2196 GCA_964571915.1 uncultured Phycisphaeraceae bacterium | reverse complement strand
GGCGGCGATGCGCATCGGCTGCTGGCCGCTGGCCACCGTCGCCGTCGCCTGCCCGCTGGGCGTCCTGCCGAAGTTGATGACGAAGGGTTCGCTCTCGGGGCCCGCGCTGTCGGCCCGCTGGCCCTGCACCGTGTACTGCACGGAATCAGGCCCGGCGATGAACGTGCTGTCCACGAACTTCTTCGTGCCGGTCACGCCGATGAACACGAACTCGCTCTGCGCCGGCAGTTTGCGGCGGATGATGTAACTCGTGCCCTGCGTCCCCTTGGGGTTGTCGGCGGTCCAGCGCAGGGTCAGCGAGCCCGAAGCGTTGTTGAGTTCGATGCTGAGTTCGCTCGGCTTGGCGGGGGGAGGGGCCACGCCGCCGACCGCGGGGGGCGGGATCTGCGCGATCGCGTAGACGCCGGGGTTGTTGGTGTTGCCCGCGTAGGTGCGGATGTTGCGGATGAGCAGGTTGGTGCTGCGGCGCATGTCGGCGTACTTCTGGTTCGCGGCGAGCGTCGCGGATTGGGCCGCCTCCTTGGCGTTTTCCTGGGCCGCGATGGCCGTGGCGGTCTGGCCGACGAGCGTCTGGTAGGTCGTGGCCTGCAACTCCGTGAGACCGATCTCGGAGTCGTGGTCGTGGAAGGTCTGCGCGTGGCTCTGGGCCCACGCGAGCGCGGCCGACCGTGGCGTTGAAGGAAAACTACTCATGGTGAATCTCACAGTCACCGGTCTGGTCGGGTCGCGCCGGTTCCGCCCGGAACCGCAAACACGCGGCTCCAGAATCAGCGGATGGTCGTGCCCGGCACGTGTGCCGGTCTGCCCTGTGCGTCGGCACGCACAGCGAGCGAGTTGAGTGCTGGCGGCGCACGAAACGGAGATAACGCTCGCGCGGACCTCGCTTTCGCGCCGTGTACGGTGCTCTTGCCCGCACAAACGTCATAAAGCACCGCCCGCGATCCCTTGAGCGCCGCGCCGCGTCCATGCGCGGCGACGGCGCGTCCATGCGCGGTGCCCACGCGTCCATGCGCGGCGACGGCGCATCCATGCGCGGAGGCGACGCGTCCACGCGCGGCCACGACCCATCCATGCGCAGGAGCGCCGCATCCACGCGTGAGACTGCCAGATGGCCGTGCCGGAGCTCCGCATGGATGGCGAGGAGCCGGACAAAGACCTACCGGAGCCGCCGCCGGGTGCGTGGCGGACCCGCGACCACGCTCGATTCGTCGTGGGGCGATAACGCTGAGCACCGAAGTCGGTCGCCGGGCCGCCCGACTTGCGGTGGCACGGGACGGACTTCAGTGCCACCTGCCCGACATGCACCACGCGGGGCCATCCAGTCGGCACGCGCCCAGGCGCGCGACGCGCCCTGAACGCCCGATCGGTGTCAGCGCCGACCAGGGGATGCTGGCCGACCGCGCGCCGAGGGCTTGCCAGATGCGCAGTGGCACGAGGTGGAGGCACTCGTCATCCGCCGCGGCGTGGATGCTGCCGCCCATGTTGACGATTCCCAGGCCGAAACTCTGGTATCGCCGTCGGACGGCGTCGGACGCGGGCCGGCGCGCCGGGTACGGGGCCAGCACCGGATTCCACAGGAAGTGGAACGCCGCGGCAGCGACCGCCGCGATGTAACCCACCACCGTGATCGAGAGGATCAGGCCGGCATCCATGAAGGTAAGACGTGCCAGGAGCAACCACGCCGCGAACGCTGCGAAGGCCGTCGCGAGGGAGAGCGCCACCACGAAGCGGAGGTACATGGGGCGGTTCGCAGGCGGCAAGGACGCGGCGGTCATGCGGCATCGTATCAGCCAGGTGCCACGATCATCCGTGCTGGGACGGATGATCGTGCGGCGGCGGCCGTGCCAGAGCGATCAGGACACGATCATCGCCGCCGCGCCGATGATCGTGGCACGCCCGCCCCACCGACCACGGCCGGCAGGTGGCACTGAGGTCGGGTGCCTGCGTCTCTGCCTCTCGTGCCACTGAAGTCGGTGCCCTGACCGACTTCAGTGCGTTCCGCGCATATCGCACCGAAGTCGCCGCGGCGTCGACTTCGGTGGCACGAGAAAGGCTTCAGCACCCCGCTCGGATGCTGCGGAGGCCGGGCGGGCTGCCGCCCCCCCCTACCCCGGCACCCCCCGCTCAAGGCCCGCAACCTCACTCAACGCCCGCGTCCATAGCGGGAGGGAGTTGCAGAGGGAACCGAAGCGGTTC
>CAZNEU010000434.1:0-2636 GCA_964571915.1 uncultured Phycisphaeraceae bacterium | reverse complement strand
TCGCCGCGGGGCGGCGCGAGGTCGCACGCGACACACGCGGCGATCCGCCCCTCGATCGCCTGATCGACGCAGGGCCGACCGGCGACATCCCGATCAACCGTGCCCGCGTGGTATGCACGCCCGGTGCCGAGCGCATCGCCGTGTTCAAGTACGCCGCGAAGGGCAAGACGTGTCTCGCGGCCGTCTCCAACGTCTGCGCCCATCAGCAGGGTCCGCTGGGCGAGGGCAAGGTGGTCGACGGCTGCATCACCTGCCCCTGGCACGGATACCAATACCGACCCGGCGATGGCTGCTCCCCGCCGCCCTTCACAGAGAAGATCAGCACTTACCGCGTCACCGTGCGCGGCGGGCGCGTACTCGTCGATCCCGACCCGTTGCCGCCGGGAACACCCGTCGAGCCCGCGGAGGTGCCCGATGGCTCATGACGGCCAGAGCGAGTTCTTCGTCGGCTACCTGTCCAAGGTGCCAGTCGGCATCGCGCGGCGTGTGCGCACGGCTGTGGGCCTGCTGCTGGTGGCGGCGCTCGCGGTGGCGGGCGTGGCCACGGTCTCGCAGAACCCGCCGGTGCCCAGCGTGTGGGAGAGCCAAGAGGCCGGGCTCGAAGGCCTGCTGGTGTGCGATCCGTACCCACGTGTGGTGGTGCGCGAAGCGGGCAACACGCCCACTCGCCACGTGCTGCTCACAGCCCAGGGCAAGTTCGGCCTGCTCGACCCGGCCGACTACTGCGGGGGCGACATCACCAAGCCCTGGCCCGACCCGGAGCGTGATGCGCTGGTGGCGAAACTCAGGGGCCTGGCCGGTGCGAACGTCCGTGTGTCGGGCACCATCCTGCGGCGCGAGCGCGGCGAGATGCTGGAGGTGCTGCGCGTCGAGAGCGCGCCGCCAGCCCAAACCGGCCATGCAAGCGCCGAACTCGTGGATGCGGGTGAGGCGGATCTTGTCGGCGAGATCGTGGACCCCAAGTGCTTCTTCGGCGCGATGAAGCCCGGCGAGGGCAAGACGCACAAGGCCTGCGCCGTGCGCTGCGTGGCCGGCGGTGTCACGCCCGTGCTGGTGGTGCGTGATGGCCTGAACCCCGACCGCTGCATTGTGCTCACCACCGTCGCGGGCGAGCCCATTAACGCGCATGTGCTGGCGGCGGTCGGTGAGCGCGTACGTGTGCAAGGGCGGGCCATGCGAGCGGCCACGTTCGAGAGCGACGGCGGGGCAATCGAGTTCCTGCGCGCGGAGCGGATCGTCCGGGCCTCGGGCACCGCGGTGTACCCCCCGTGAAGCCGACGTACAGTTCACTGAGCGTGCCCGCGACCGCCACCAGCAGCGGCGGGCGGCTCGGGAGTGGATGCATGACCGCTGCTTCGTCCGCCCGATCGGGCCAGGAACCTGTGCGCGTGGAGGTGCCCGCGTGCGCCGGCCCCTGCCGCGCCGCCGCGGCGGCCGAGTTGATGCTGGCCCAGTGCCAGGGCGTGATCGCCGGCCTGAGCGACGCGGCCTATGTGGCCCCCTCAAGGGTCCTTCCCGGCGGCACCGTCGGCAAGCACGTCCGCCACGTGCTCGATCACTTCGCGGCGGCGCTGCTCGTGCTCGACCGGCCCGAGGCCGTGATCGACTACGACCATCGCCGACGCGAGACCGATGTTGAGGCCTGCCGCGCCGCCGCGGCGAGGGCCATAGCCGCCGCCCGCGACGGCCTGCGCCGCGTTGATGCCCGCACGGGCGCCGCCCGCGTGCGTGTGCTGGTGATGCTGGCGAGCGATGGCGCGTGCGACACGCTCGAATCCACCCTGGCTCGTGAGGTGGCCTTTGCCGCGCACCACGGTGTGCATCACTACGCGATGATCGGTGCGATTGCACGCGAACTGGGTGTGAACCCGCCGGGGGCCTTCGGCAAGGCCCCCTCAACGCTCAACGCCGAGTCGATCACGGGCTGATGTGTACGGTGTCGATCATCTCGCTTGGCGGCGGGGGCTTTCGCGTGGTGATGAACCGCGACGAGGAGCGTGCGCGGCCACAGGCCGTGCCGCCGCGCTGGCACGAGTTGAGTGGGGGCGGGCGCGCCATCTGGCCGGTCGACCCGTCGGCAGGCGGCACGTGGATCGGCGCGGCAGAGGGTCAGGGCGGGTCGGGCGGCCTTGTCTGCTGCGTCCTCAACGGCAACCCGCGCGAGCGGCCGCCGCTGCCTGCGGCAGAGCGGGCACGCTCGCGCGGCCTCATCATTCCTGCCGTCGTCCTTGAAGCCGACGCGCCCGCGGCGATCGGCGCGGCACAGCGGATGGAGTTGGACCGGTTTCCGCCGTTTCGATTGGTGGCCGTGGATGCGGGCAGCGCCGGCCCGGACGGGGCCGGCCCGCGCGTGCTGGATCTGCGGTGGGACGGGCGTGAGTGCGCGCGAACCGAGCAGCGCGGCACCGCGTGCTTTGTCAGTTCCGGCCTGGGCGACCACCTGGCCGCACCGCGGCGGCCCCTGTTTGACGAGATGGTGGGGCGCGCGCCGGGCGTGGATTCGCAGGATGCGTTCCATCGGCACGCGTGGCCGGGGCTGGAGCGTGTGTCGGTGATGATGCGGCGCGCGGATGCGAGGACGGTGAGCGTGGCGAGGGTGAGTGTGGTGGGTGGGTGTGTGGAGATGGAGTACGGGG
>CAZNEU010000433.1:0-1937 GCA_964571915.1 uncultured Phycisphaeraceae bacterium | reverse complement strand
CGGCCAACCTCTTTGGTGTCGGGCCGGACGGTTTCAAGGACGCGTACCTGCTCGTGAAAGACCCGCTCAGCCCGGAGGAGGTGGCGTCGCCGCATTCGCTGCTGCTGGACTGGTGGGCGTGCCTGGGGTGGATGGGCCTCGCGTGGGCGGCGCTGTGGGTGTATTGGCTCGTGCGTGCATCCGGGCACCTGAACGCGAGTCAGGGATGGAAGGCCGCTGCCAAGGCCGATGCCGCAACCGCGCAAGCGATTCCCACGGCGAGCGACGAACGCACGCTCATCCGCGCTGTCGCGGGCGTGGCGGTGGCGGCCACGATCGGCGCGATGTGGACGGAGCGGTTTGCGACAAGCCCGGAAGCCGCGGCCGTGCGAGTGGGGGGGCTGCTGGTTTGGCTCACGCTCGGATGCGTTGTCGGGCTTGCTGCGATGCGAGCGCCGGCCCGCATCGGCCGGCTGGCTCTTGCCGTCGAGGCGATCGTGGCGTGCGTGCACAGCCAGATCGAGATGAGCGGCACGTGGGTGCAGAGTTGCGGGCTGGTGCTGGCGGCGCTGGGCGCGGCGAGCGCACACAGCGGTCAACCTCGTGCCGCGGCCACACGGGCGGCTGGTGTAATGCACGCCGCGGCGGTTGCCGCGATCGCGCTCCTGAGTGCTCGCGTGCTATGGTCGGCCGTTGTGGCGCGGCAAGGCGGTTTTCAACTCGAGGCGGCCGCAACAGCGTTGCGGCCGATTGCCGAAATGGCGGACGACTTGCAATCCGCCGGCGCGCGCGACCAACCGGGAACGCAGCAGCGGCTGCAAGAACTGGTTGCCAAGTGGGTGCTGCCGGGCACGGTGCCGGCGCACACCAGCCCAGACCTGCTGATGTCGTGCGTGCGAGCGCACGCGGCGTTTGCTACAACCAGCCGCGTCGCGACCGTGTCGCTGGGCTGGCACCCGGCGACGGACGCGGTTTTTCGCGAGGCTTCGCGTCTGGACTTGGCAGCGGCCCTGCACTTCGCTCACGCAGGGGTGGACCCGCAAGCCCAGATTCCCCTCTCTGCTGAGACTGACCGACCGCGCATGCCGGGCGAGGCGATGGGTACTCGGTCCGAATTGGGTACGGATCCAAGCGTGCTCCGAGCTTCCCCTCTGCATCGCGCCATTGCGAGTGCCCGGATTCGCACCGAGCGTGGTCGCCCGCGAGCGGAAACCTTCAACTGGCTCGCGACAGTGCATCAGGCCGCGGCGGACCTCTACACCGGAACGCCGGAAGCGATAGAGCACCTGGCGGCTGCGGAGGCGGCGTTGGGCCGCGCGGGTGAACTTGACCCGACCAACCCACTCCACATCCACCGGCTGCTTCGCGTGCAGGAACGGCTCGGGCTTGCCCCCGAGCAACTCGCCGCCACGGCCCGGCTGCTGCTGCGCCTCGACGACAACCAGCGTCTGGATCGGTCTGTTCGGGGTTTGGATGCCGCGGAACGAGCGCGCGTGCAAGCACTGGCCGCGACCTCCACCGCAGTGCCAGCACCTTGATTCGCGCAACGCCGCCGATACTATTTCGCCCTCTGTCCGGGTGGGGTTCCCCTCCCGTTTCCGCTCCCGGCCTGCGGCCTTGTTCGCCGGTTTCTCCGCTCCGCGCGGCGTGAGCCTCTAATGAGTTGCGGCAACCAAGACGACGACGACCCCTACTGACCCATCCGGCCCTGCTCGGGGCCGCGTCATTCACCGAGCACGCCGCGCGTGCCCTCGCGCCTCCGACAGCGTCATCGCTGGGAGTGTTGCGGGCAGCGGGCGGGCACACGAACCACCCCCGACGGCGCACCGTCGGCCCCGATCGAGGCCCAACCGCCCGGTCGAGACCGCCGATCCGCTTTTCAGCCTTCGCCTCACGAACGCTCCCCCGCCTCTGACAGGATCTGCATGACCACCGCCGCACCCGCGTCCAGGAACCCC
>CAZNEU010000432.1:0-4896 GCA_964571915.1 uncultured Phycisphaeraceae bacterium | reverse complement strand
GGCTTCGCGCTCGCCTGGTGGCGGCGGCGCGGCCCCGCCTCGCTCGACCATCCCCCCGGCACGCCCGCCGCTCACGACCCCACCTGGATGGCCCCCGCCCTCCTGCTCATCATCTATTCCGTCCTCAGCCCCACGCTGCTGGGCACCACAGCGCTCCCGCCCAAAGCCGCCAACGACTGGTTCCCCGTCGCCGCCGTCATCGCGGGTCTGCTGGGCATGATGGCCGACAGCGTGCGCCTGCACGGTGCCGCCAAGTGGACCGTGCGCTGGTGCGTGCTCGTCGCGCTCTTCTTCGGCGTGGCCCACAACGCGATCACCCAGCGTTGGACGGCGGGCGGCGACATCCTGTGGATCGGCGCCGCCGCCACCGCCACGCTCGCCCTGTGGTGGACGCTCGCACGCACCACCAACCGTTCTCGCGGCGCCACCGGGCCCATCCTCGCCGCCGGCACCTGCGCCGCCGCGGCCGCCGTGCTCGTGCTCACCGGCGACCTGCGCGCCGCGCAGGGCCTGGGCTTCATCGCCTCCGCCACGGGCGGAGCCTTGCTCGTCTCCTGGTTTCGGCCACGCCTCACGCTCGCCCGCGGCGGCGTCCACATCCCCGCCGTCATGACCGGCATCTGCCTCTTCGCCGCCGTCATTTACGGCAACACCCTCTGGTGGCAGGCCCTGTTGGTGGCCGCCATTCCCGGCGCGGGCCTGCTCGTTTCCCTCGTGCCCGCCACGGCCCTGGGCGGGTGGAAACGCACCCTCACCGTCGCCGTCGTCGCCGCGCTCCCCGGCATCGCTTCGGTCGGCCCGCTCATCGTCGATGAAATCCGCAAGCAGGCCGACGAACACGCCGAGGAGTGAACCGCGCCCCGGCGATGCCCACCTTCCCAACCCCGCCCGCACTACCCTCCGCTCATGGCGTCGCCGCTGGTCGGCATCATCATGGGCTCGCACACCGACTGGGAGACCCTGCGCCACGCCGCCGACACGCTCGCCTCCCTCGGCGTGCCGCACGAATCGCGCGTCGTCTCCGCTCACCGCACCCCCGACCTGCTCTTTGAGTACGCCTCCGCCGCCGCCGCGCGAGGTATCCAGGTCATCATCGCCGGCGCGGGCGGCGCGGCCCACCTGCCCGGCATGTGCGCCAGCAAAACCGCCCTCCCCGTGCTGGGCGTCCCCGTGGAGAGCAAGGCCCTCAGCGGCATGGATTCACTTCTCTCGATCGTGCAGATGCCCGCGGGCGTGCCCGTGGGCACGCTGGCCATCGGCCGGGCCGGGGCCGTGAACGCCGGCCTGCTGGCGGCGAGCATCATCGCCCTGTCAAACCCGGCCGTGCGTGCCGCGCTTGAACGCTTCCGCGCCGAGCAGACCAGGCGTGTGCTGGCCGCAACCGACCCCACGAAACCCCCGACCCCCCCAAGCCCGCAGCCATGAGGTGCCTATGACCCTGGGCATCCTCGGCGGCGGGCAACTGGGGCGCATGCTCGCGCTCGCGGCCGCGAACCTGGGTGTGCGCGTGCGGTGCTACGATGAAGCCGCCGATGCCTGCGCGGGCCATGTGTGCGACCTGCACGTGGGCTCCTTCGACGATGCCGCGCGGCTCGACACCTTCGCCGCCGGGTGCGATTGCATCACCTACGAGTTCGAGAACGTGCCCGTCAGCGCGGCCCAGCGCCTCGCGGCCCGCATAAGCGTCTACCCGCCGCCCGGCGCGCTCGCCGCCAGCCAGGACCGTCTCGCCGAAAAAACCCTCTTCGTCCAACTCGGCATCGACACGCCCGCCTTCGCCCCCGTCAACTCACCACCCGACATCCGCGCCGCGCTCGACCACGTGGGCCTCCCCGCCGTCATCAAAGCCCGGCGCGGCGGCTACGACGGCAAGGGCCAGGCCGTGGTGCGAACGCTCGCCGAGGCCACACACGCCGCCCAAGCCCTCGGGTGCGGGCGCGTGCCGCTCATCGCCGAGGCCTTCGTTGCGTTCACCAGCGAGGTCTCCGCGTTGCTCGTGCGCGGTCGAACAGGCGAGGAGTCCATGTACGCCTTGTGCCAGAACCGGCACTCGGGAGGAATCCTCCGCGAAACCGTCGCGCTCACCGACGCGCCCACGCCGCTGGTGGAGCAGGCCACGCGCACCGCGGCCGCCCTCGCCCGGCGGTTGGAGTATGTCGGCGTGCTGGCGGTGGAGTTCTTCGAACTCGACGGCCGCCTGCTCGCCAACGAGATGGCTCCACGCGTTCACAACAGCGGCCACTGGACCATGGACGGCGCGGCCACATGCCAGTTCGAGAACCACGTGCGGGCTGTGCTGGGCCTGCCCCTCGGTCCCACAACCGTGAACGCGCACGCCGGCATGCTCAACCTCATCGGCGACCACCCGCCCCTGGAAGCGCTGCTCGCCCTCCCCGGCGCCCACGTTCACCTCTACGGCAAAGACCCCCGCCCCGGACGCAAACTCGGCCACGTCAACCTGCTCGCGCCCGACCCCGCCACGCTCGCACGCCACCTGGCCCGGGCGCGGCAACTCATCGACCCGACCGCCACTTGACCAACCACGGGGCTGAAAAAACAAGGCCGTCCGGAACATCCAGACGGCCCTGTTTGGACTACCGATTCGAGAACGCAAAACCCAACCGACTCGGGCGGCCCGTGCCGCTCAGCGGCGACGGCGGGCCACCAGCAGACCGCCCAGGCCCAGCAGGCCCGCAGCGCCCGGCGTGGGGAGCACGGTGAAGTCGAGGAGCGAATCCGCGATGCTGCCGGAACCCACGGTGCCCACACTGGTGAGGTCGCCCGTGCCGAGGTCGAGGTTGTAGAACACCGAGAAGAACGACGAGGTGTCGGTCAGCGACACATACGCCTGATCGGTGGGGCCGAAGATGTCAAAGCCGATGCGCTGCGTCGAACTCTGCGTGAACACGCCGATCGGCGTCACCACGCCGCCGTTGAACGAGGCGTTGCCACCAGCCTGCGAGCCCACCTCGCCCAGGCCGAAACCGCTGTCGCCACCGATGATGACGTACTGGCGCACCGAAAACGGAGGGGCGTTGACGCCGAGGAGGAAACTCCAGTTCCGGTAGGCCGTGCCGTTGGCACCGATGGGCATCCCACCGCTGGTCAGGCCGGTGTCCGTGGCCACCGCACCACCCGTAACCGGGTTGAGACGGCGGTTGCCGCCCAGGTTGTCCACCACGCGGATGCGGTCCACCGTGGGATTGAAGTCCATGCCGAACTCCGTCGCGCCCGAGAGCGCGGGCGCGAAGCCAGCGCCGATGACGGTGGCCGCGGCCGTCACGGCATCGACCGACATGAGACGGTTGCCGTTGGTCATCATGACCAGACCGCCCGTGCGGGGCCGGGCATCAATGCCCACAACCCTCTCGTCCGGACCAAGGCCGGTGATCGGATTGTCGGTGAGGAACACGCCCGGCGCGTTCGGGGCGAACGTGACCAGCCGCTGGTCAAACGTCACGCCGTACACGCGGTGCGCGGCCAGAGCGGAACCCGCAGCCGCAAACACAGCGCCAGCGGCCAATGCCAAGCCCATAGTCTTCATGCTCAACTCCTTCACTCTCTAGCGACCTTCCGAAACCCACCGACACACGGCGAGACGACAGCATGTCGCGCCACGGCCAATGGAACCTGCAAGGTTGGAAAACTGGCCCGGTGCGAGAACTCTTCTCCGCTGACCCCGGGTCGGGCCTCCTTCCTCTTTCCACAGCCGATAATGTACCCCGGATTTCCAAACCTGCCAGCATGGGGTTTCGAAAATCGGCAAAATTTCGCGCGGCCGCGCGTAACGCTTTGCTGTATATGGCTTTAGAACTTCGGACGTACCACGGCCCGCGCATGTGTTGCGCCCACTTGCCGGGCCGGCATTACCATCGTTTGAGGGGATGCCGTGCCAATCCCTCACGCGCGGCGTAGGGCTGTGGCCGCGCCGTGCGGCCAAGTGCTTGGCACTCGCTCAGGGATTTACCAAGCGACTGCACGGTCGATCGCCGGGTTGAGTTCGCGTGCCCGAGCCAGCAGCCGCGCGGCTTCCGCCGTGTGCCCCAGACTTTCGTGGATCGTTCCGGCCCGCCAATGAGCGCGAGCGCTGCCGGGGTTACGCTCCAGGGCATCTTCGGCGAGTTCGGCCGCCTCGCCGGAACGCCCGGCCTGGTGAAGCGCCCATGCGGCGACCTCAAACGCTTCGGCATCTTGGCGTACCTCGCGCAGGTCGCGCGGGCCCAACTCCGCCGCGCGGCGTGCGTCTCCGCCGTGGGCGATCCAGAACTCGACCAGATCGCGGGCGTGCCCCAGGTCGCCGCGCCCGATCTCGCCGACCAACTCGGTTTCGGCCTCTGCGAAGAGGTCCTTTGCGGCCCTGAGATCGGCCTCCTCCCCGTGCCGCAGGTAGACCTTGCCGAGCATGATCCGGTAGCGCGGGAGGGGGAACCGGGCGACGAGCGACTGAAGGTCGCGTTCGGCCTCTTCGATTTCTCCCCGCGCCGCCCGGATGCGCGCGAGCATGAAGCGGGCATGGTGCATGTCGGGAGAGCCCGCCAGCGCCTTGTCGAACCGGGTCTGGGCCTCATCGAGGTCCCCGGCGCTGAAGGCGAACTCACCGAGCATCGACTCGCACCACGCGACCTGACCGGGGTCGGCCTTGAGCAGCACGCCGGCCTCGATCGCCTCATTCATGGCGGTTCGGGCCTCCTCACGACGGCCCTGGGCATCCCGGACCAAGGCGAGGCGTGAGAGCGAGTCGAGCGTCAGGTGTGTCCGCTCCAGTTCCTCGAAGATCAGGGCCGCTTCGGTGGTGTTGCCCAGGGCCAGGTGAATGTCGCCGAGGAGCGCGAGCGCAGCGGGCGTGCCCCAGGTCGCCGCGCCCGATCTCGCCGACCAACTCGGTTTCGGCCTCTG
>CAZNEU010000431.1:0-2563 GCA_964571915.1 uncultured Phycisphaeraceae bacterium | reverse complement strand
GGCATCACCTTGCCGCGCATGTCGTCGGCGTAGGCGGTGTACGCGACCATGAGTTGCTGCCCGCCGATCGATTCGCGTGTCTGCTTGGCCAGTCCGCGTGAGCGTGCCAGGGCGGGGAGAAGGATGCTGACAATCAGCGAGGCAACCGCGATGACCACGAGAAGTTCAACCAGCGTGAAGGCCGCCTGCACGCGCCGGGGAATGAAGCGGCGCAACGGACACTGACAAAGCAAGGTCGCCGCGAGCATCGCGGGCGAATTGAAGGAGTCACGACTCACGCGGCGCTCGTCCGTTTATTGATCTTGAGACTCAGTATCATCGTGGCCTAGAGTACACCCGTCGGGCCGACTCGGCGAGGCGCGGGTCCCATGGACCGGCCGTACCCCTGGGGCATCGGAGCGATCTCATGCTTTTTCGTTCCAAAGCGCGTCTCGGATTGCAGGCCTCGGCGGTGCTCCTGCTCGCGGCGGCGGGGCGGGCCCAATCTCTCGCTTCGTCTGCACCGACGGTGGACCGCTACATGTACGTCTTCGCCGCCGAGCCGGGCGAGCGGACCACCATCCCGATCTTCGGGGCCACGGCCACCGACAGCGCAACGGCCCCGGGCCTGCCGCCCCCCACCGATTCGCGCTTTGACGACCGCGACGCGCAGTATCTGATCACCTTCGACACCAGCGGCGCGTTTACGCCCGGTGCGCCGCCTGAGTCGTATACCGTGTCGCTGGTGCGGCTCACCGTGCAGGTCGCCGATGACAGCGACCTGGCCTTTCGCTATGACCCCACGTACGACTCGTGGCGCGAGCACCTCTTCCAGGGCGACGAGTTCAACCCACCCGACTCCGGCGCGTTGCCCAAGGACCCCGGCTCGCCGATCGAACTCTACGCGGTGGCGTATCGCAACGGCTTCACGCCCTTCACGTACACGAACTTCTCACCCTTCAAGCCCGGTGGCCAGGCCGCGCCGTGGATCAACGTGCGCAACGCCTACTGCGTGGGCTTCTCCGACGAGGGGGCGCAGCTGGATGCCAGCAACACGCTGAAGCAACTGGTGGATGTGCCTCCGCTGGGCACGGGGCAGATCGCGGGCGGCAGCCCGGGGGCCTTCGTGCCCGCCCGCTCGTTGGTGTCGCTCACCGTGGACTTGGCGCGGGCGGGCAACTTGGCCTACGTGCGGTCCGGGCTGGCGGCGGGGCGGCTGTCGCTGCTGGTGACCACGGTGAACCCGGCCACCGAGATGGGCATCGGGGGCGTGAAGTACCCCATCATCCACGCCAGCCGCGCGGCTGGTGAGGGCGTGGCTGGCCCGCGCCTGGAGATCGTGGGCGCACCGGCCTGCACGCTCGACTACAACGTGGACACCGTGGTGAACCCCGACGACCTTGGCGACTTCATCACGGATTACTTCACCGATCCGGCCATTCCCGGCCCCGGCGGCTATGCCGTGGCGTGCTCTGGGAACCCACCGCCCTACGACGCGGGGTACCGGGCCGCGTTCGTGGCCGATGGCGGCGGCCAGTGCAACGAACCGTTTCCGGACAACCTGGGGGATTTTATCACAGCGTATTTCGCTGGCGGGTGCTGAATAGCACCTTTCATCCGCCCCGCCAGCCCGCAGCAAGGACAACCGATGGACCTCATGACCTCGTGGGCACAAGCGCTGAGCGGCGTGCACTACCTGCCCATCGGCACGACGCTCATCTCGGCGGCGTTCCTGGCGGTGCTGCTGACCAGGGCCGCCCGGCGCGGCTGGCCACCTCACCTCTTGTGGTGGGCGGCTGGTGTTGCGGCCTATGGGGCGGGCACGGCGGTGGAGTCGATCATCACGCTCCGGGGCAACACGGCCGAACTCACGCGCTGGTGGTACGTGCTGGGAGCGATCTTGGGCGGTTACCCGCTGGCCACCGGGTCGGTGTATTTGCTGCTGCCGCGGCGCACGGCCCACCTGCTCACGGCGGTGTCGTTCGCGTGTGTGGTGGCGGCGGGAGTGCTGGTGGTGCTCTCGCCGATCAACGAGTCGCTCCTCCAGCCGCACCGACCCAGCGGCAAGGTGCTGGAGTGGACGTGGGTGCGGGCCCTGACACCATTCATCAACGGCTACGCCGCGCTCTTCTTGATCGGGGGCGCCGCGTACTCGGCGTTTGAGTACTTCGCGGCGGGCCAGCACCCGTGGCGGGCGGCGGGCAATGTGTTCATCACGGTAGGGGCGCTGCTGCCGGGCATCGGCGGGGCCATGGCCAAGGCCGACATAGTGGAGATGCTCTACATCGGCGAGTTTCTGGGGATCGTGCTGATCTGGATCGGCGCTGCCATGTGCATGCGGGCACCGGCCCCGACGCCCGCGGTCGCGCCCGTACCGGTGTCGGCGTAGCCCGCGTTCACTCGCCCCACTTGGGCAGTTCGTTCTCGGCCATGAGGCGGAACTCTTTGCGGCGAAGAATCTGGCTCGCCAGCGTGAGGTCATCCACCGCGAGGGCGAGCGTGGGCGGGGCGTGCTCCGCCGCGAGGATGGGGTAGGCGAAGCGGATGTTGAGTTCGGCCCCGAGCAGGAACTGGCACATGCGGC
>CAZNEU010000430.1:0-6046 GCA_964571915.1 uncultured Phycisphaeraceae bacterium | reverse complement strand
TCGGCCCCATGCCCGACGCGGCACGCTTCATGGAGAAACTCGACCGCGATGTGTACAAGCGGCTGGGCGCCCAGGGCGCATGAGCGACGCGCTCGCCCCCGCCCCCGCCGCGCCTTCCGAGTAAACTCGCCCCATGCCCATCGACACCAAGAAAGTCGTCCGCCGCACACTCCGTTTCCAGACCCTCGACGACATGCTGGCCGAGGCAGAGCGCATCGTGCAGGCCCGGCGGCGGCCCCCCACCGGCGCCAACCCCGGGCGCACTCACCGGCCTCTGCCCCTCAACTTCAGCGTCGCGGTCACACTCGCCGGCTGCACGCTCACCCCGGGCGTGCCCGCCAGCATCTCCGGCAGCAGCACCCGCGCGGGCACGCTCACGGCCTCGTCCTCGCGCAGGCGCATGCGCGCATCGGCGTCGAGCGCCACGGGCACGAAACTCGAAGGGTCCAGCCGCCCGGCCTGGGCTTTGGCCAGGCGCACGGTGATGGTGGGCGGGTCGATCTTCACCGGCCCGTCGGCCTCCAGCCACCCCAGCGCCAGCCGCGCCGGCAGCACACGCGTGGCCATTTCTTCGATCACGATCCGCAGAATCGTCGGCTCCACCTCGTCGATCGCTATGCCCAGTTTGCGCACCTCGGGGTGCTGGCGCAGGGCATCTCGCAGGTCCAGGGCGTGCTCACCCGGCGTGGCGGGCACAGAGCCGATGCCCGTCGCCAGCACGAGCGGCGCCGCCAGCAGCCGCTCCGCCGCGTTCACCGCCGAGCGCGACCCGCGCATCTTCACCCGTGCCGCGCCCATCCAACCCGGCTCCACCACGCGCGCATCCAGGTCGGCCGCGGCCGACAACTCCACGCGCGGCGTGGCCTGGCTGGACGTGAGGCTCTCCCCCTCCGCCCACAGCCACACCAGGAGCGTGATCGCGCTCACGAGCACGAACGTCTGGATGGCGGAGATCAGGCCTCGCACTGTTTAGTTCCCCGCCGCGGTGCCGCGCCCGGTGAGGGCCGCCTCGCGCTCCACGCCGTCGCTATCCACGAAGGTGATGGAGGCCCGCGTGCCCCCGCCATAGTTAATGGCCACCAGCGTCTCCAGCAGGTCGCGCACGCTGGCCGTCTCGATGCCGCGCACCTTCGTGATGCGTGCGCCCGCACGCAGCCCCGCCACTTCCGCCGGTGAGCCGCGGGCCACAGTGGCCGCGCGCACACCACCACCCTCGTCACCGCCCGCTTCGCCCAGCCCGCCGATGCCGAAGCGCTCCAGCGCCGAGCGCGCCATGTTCAGGCGGGCCGCGTCAAGGTTCACCAGGTCGGCGCTGAGCGTCGCGGCCCCGCGCTCGCGCACCACCCGCAGCACCACGGCCTGACCAGGGCGTGTGGTGGCGATCAGCGAGCGCAGTTGCGCCACGCTGCTCACCTCGACCTCGCCCAGACCCACGATCACATCGCCCTCCTCAAGCCCCGCCACCGCCGCGGGCCCGCCCTCCACCAGCCCCTGCACCACCACACCGCCGCGCCCGGGGTTGTGGAACTTGATCCCACGCAACTGGTCGAGGTTTTCCTCGTCCGTCAGCGGCATGTTCACGCCCAGAAAGCCCTTGCTCACCGTGCCCGAGGCGATGAGTTGCTCCACCACCGGCTCGATCGTCGAGAGGGGTATCGCAAACGAGATTCCCGCCGATTGCCCCGTGGATTCGTCCGCCGCGGGGCCGGCCCCGGTGGCGATGGCCACGTTCATGCCCACCACGCGCCCGCGCACATCCACCAGCGGCCCGCCGGAGTTGCCGGGGTTCACCGCCGCGTCGCTCTGGATGAAGTTGGTGTAGCCGTCGAGCGAGAACGTGCCCGGGTCGCGCCCAAGCCCTGACACCACGCCCTGGCTCATGGAGAACTTGAACCCGAAGGGCGAGCCGAAGGAATACACGAGGTCGCCCTGCTGCGCGGCCTGGCCCGTCGCCCGCCGGGCCGGGAAGACGTTCTCCACACCGTCCACCTTCAGCACGGCGATGTCGGTCGCCGCGTCCAGCCCCACCAGCGATGCCGCCGCAGATCGCCCGTCCTGAAACTGCACGAGGATCGCCGGCGCTCCATCCGCCACGTGCGCGTTGGTCACCACATGTCCGGCATCGTCGTACACCCACCCGGAGCCCTGCCCAAGCCCGGCCCGCCCCCGCACGCGTTTGCCCACGATCGAGATGTGGACCACGCTGGGCTCCACCGCCGCCGCCACGCGCCGCGTGGCACGATTGATCGCCTCCAGCACATCATCGCTGTCGAGTTCAATGCGGGCGCGGCTGGCCGCCTCCGCCGCGGCCTGCGGGTCGCCCGCAAAGCCCCGCTCACACACTCCGCCGGCCAGCGCCAGCACCACCAAGCACGCAGATCGGCAACGCATGATCCACCTCTGGGTACCCCCACTCTCCGAGTGGGGTTGTTCTGAGTACCCCCACACTCCGTGTGGGGTTCACCTACTTCTTTCATCCCCCCCGCCGCCGGTCAGACCGCTTCTTCTTCACCGACGAGATCACCGGCAACACACCCCGCGCGCGGCCCACGCCGCCCGTTTGCAGCACGCCTGAGTCCACCCTTGAAGGGTCATTCTCGCGCATCGCATACGGCGAGGCCCCCACGCGCCGCTGCGCCACCATGCGCACCCACTCGCGCCCGGCCGCCTCCAGCGCTGCGCCCATGCTGGCCACGGGCTTCACAAACGGCGGCACACGCTCGCTCAGCCCCAGCAGGTCTTGCAGCACCACCACCTGCCCGTGGCAGGCCGGGCCAGCGCCGATCCCGATCACCGGCACGCTGGTGCATTCCAGCACGCGGCGTGTGGTCTCCTCCGGCACGGCCTCGATCAGCAGCATCGAGCACCCCGCCTGCTGGAGGGCCACGGCATCGCGCACGATCTCCTCGCACGCCGCGGCGGTGCGACCGGCCGAGGCGTATCCGCCGGTGAGCGCGGCCCGCTGCGGGCGCGATCCGATGTGCCCGCACACCGGCACGCCCGCGCGCACCATCTTGGAGACCACCCCGGCGAAACTCTCGTCGGCCTCGATCTTCACGATGTCGGCCAGGCCCTGCGTAAGGAACCGCCCCGCGTTCTTCACGGCCTCGTTCTCGCCCGTGTGGTAACTCATGAAGGGCATGTCGCCCATCACGATCGTGCCGGGCGCGCCGCGCTTCACGCCCGCGGTCAGGGCGATCAGCACGTCAAGGTCCATGTCGATCGTTCGGCCGTGGCCCAGCACCACCTCCGCGGCGGTATCACCCACCAGCAGCACGTGCACCCCCGCACGCGCCAGCCAGCGGGCCGTGGTCGCGTCGTAGCACGTCAGGCAGGCGAACACCTCGCCCGCCATGGCGCGGCGTGCAAGCCGGGCCAGCGTCAGCCGACCTTCGGACCTCGCGGGCTCGACCGGCGATGCCATGGCCTGAATCCTCGCTTCCAGAGGTGTACACACCAACCCGCCGCCGCCACCCAAACCAGCGTGCTCAGTTCACGCGCGTCTTGGGAAGGCCCAGGGCTTTGGGGTTCTTCGCGTCGCTCTTGCGCAGTTCGGCCAGTTTCTTGATCCGCTCGGGGCGCGTCAGCACGCTGCGGGTGGCGGCCATGCTTCCGGAAATCTTCAAACTGCGATCAAGGCTCATGCTTCGTCCCTTCAAGTCATCGCACCAGGCAAGGCTGGCCGCGAGTGGCACCGCGCCAACACCCGCCTCACGACCCCTTGAACCGCTTCCAGAACACCTGGGCAAAGTCCGTCGGGGCCTTCCGATTCTCCGCCTTCCAGCGCCGCCCGAGCGACTTGACCTGGGCCTCCAGGGCATCGCGCTCGGCCTGCGTGGCGGACAGAGGTGAACTATATCCCCGCAGAATCAGCACCTCCCACGAAACGCCGCTGGCCTGGGCCGAGTTCGCGTCAATCCCGCGTTCGGGCAGGATCATCACCGCCAGCCCCTGCCCAGACAGGTACTTGGCCGCCTCATCCGCATCGGCCTTCCTCAGTGTCGCCACCACCAGGTAGTTCAGACCCGCCTGAAATCCTAAAACCGCGCCCGAATCCGTGCGGGCCGCCGCCCCCGTGATCGGCACGCTTGCCGGCGGCACCGGTGGCGGTGCCTGCAACCTCGCCCCGACGACCGGCGCTTTCTCCGTGCGCAGCAAGGGGTCTGGCGCCACCACCGCCGAACCCGCGCCCGTGGTCGGCTTCGTGCCGTTCTCCCCCCCACCACCGCCCTGCACCAGCCGCGCCACACGCTCGTTCCCTTCGCGCTGGCCCGAAGACTCGCCCACCTTGAACGCCACCACCCACACCAGGCTCAGCACCACCACGCCCGCCGCGGCGGCATACAGCCACACGCGCGGCAGGCCGGTGCCGCCCGCCCCCGCCCCCCCCACCACCTGCTCGTCGTCATCCGCCGCGGGCTGCACCGGCTTGCCCGACGGCTCATACACAGGGATGGGTCTGCCCGGAACACCGGCAACCACGTGCGCCGAGCCGCGCTCCGCCGGCCGGGCCACGGGCACCCCGCGCACCCCCGGCTTGGGATCAACCACGATCGGGCGCATCGCGCCCACCCCGCCCCCCCCGCCCCCACCGGGCACCACGCTCACGCCGCCCCTGAGCAGTTCGATGAACGCCGGGCTGCCGCGCTTGCGAAGCTTGGTCACAGTGTACTCCCGGGTACCCCCTCTCTCCGTGTGGGCTGTCTTGGGTACCCCGACTCTCCGACCGAAGGTCCGCAGTGGCGGAGTGGGTCTTCTCTTGGGTACCCCCACACTCCGTGTGGGCGGTCCGGCCATCCTTCGAACTCACACGCGGCCAGCCTTACACTTGGCCCAATGGCCATCCGCGACGAAGACGTGCTCACGCTCCAATCGCCTCCCCTCAATCGGCTGGAGAGCGTCTACTTGCCCGAGGTTTTCAAGGGCTTCGGCACCACCCTGCGGCACTGGTTCACCACCCAGTTCACGGGCAAGAGTTTGCGCACCATGCAGTATCCCGAAGAACGCCGCGAGAACATGCCGGTTGAAGCGGGCGGCATGGAGGTGAGCAACTACCGCGGCGTACACCGGCTCAACCGCGATGAGAACGGCCGCCCCAAGTGCGTGGCCTGCATGATGTGCCCCACCATCTGCCCCGCCAAGTGCATCCACATCATCGCGGGCGAAAGCCCGTGGGACGACCGCGAGAAGTACCCCGTGAAGTTCGAGATCGACGAACTGCGGTGCATCTTCTGCGGCATGTGCGAAGAGGCCTGCCCGGTGGACGCGATCGAACTCACCCCCATGTATGACGTGGTGGGCCTGAGCCGCCAGGAGCTGATCTTCGACAAGGAGAAACTCCTGCGCGTGTACGACGAGACGATCGCGAAGAAGCCGATGTGAGGACCCGCACCGACGAATGAATGCACGTGCCACCGACCGTTGCTCTGAACGGTCGGTGCTTTGGTGCGGCAGGTGGCACTGAAGTCCGGTTCCTGCCTTCCCGTGCCACTGAAGTCGGTGCCCTGACCGACTTCAGTGCTTCGCATGCCGTACGTTGAACGCACCGAAGTCGGTCGCCAAGCCGCCCGACTTGCCGTGGCACGGGATGGATCAACAAGGGCACCGACCGTTCAGAGCAACGGTCGGTGGCACGGGAGGAACTCAGTGCTTCGCCGCCGCCCCCTCCAGGTCATCCACGCTCAGTTGCGGCTGCACGATGTCGCTCTGCACCAGCCCATCGCGCAGCAGGATGATCCTTTGGCACAGGCTCGCCACCACCGGGTCGTGCGTCACCATGATGATCGTCTTGCCCTGCGCGTGCAGTTCGCCGAAGAGCCGCAGGATCGAGCGGCCCGTGGCCGAGTCCAGGTTGCCCGTCGGCTCATCCGCCAGCAGCACCACCGGCTCGGTCACCAGCGCCCGCGCAATCGCCGTGCGCTGCTGCTGCCCGCCCGAGAGTTCACTGGGCCGGTGGTCCATCCGGTCTGCCAGGCCCACCAGGCCCAGCGTGGCCACGGCCCGCTCGTGCCGCACCGCCGCGGGCACGCCCTGATAAAACAGCGGC
>CAZNEU010000429.1:0-14288 GCA_964571915.1 uncultured Phycisphaeraceae bacterium | reverse complement strand
CCACCAGCCAGACCGTGCTGCGCGGCCTGGGCGACCTGCACCTGCGCGTCATGCTCGAGCGCCTCAAGGGCCGCTCCAACATCGACCTTGAAACCAAGCCCACCAAGGTCGCCTACAAAGAGACCATCCTCATCAAGGCCGACGGCCACGCACGCCACAAGAAGCAGACCGGCGGCGCGGGCCAGTTCGGCGAGGTGTACCTGCGCGTTGAGCCCCTCCCCACCGACCACCCCGAGGGCTTCGAGTTCATCAACGACACCGTCGGCGGCAGCGTGCCCAAGCAGTTCATGCCCGCCATCGAGAAGGGCGTGCGCCAGGTGCTCATCACCGGCGCCTTCGCGGGCTTCCCGCTCACCGGCCTGCGCGTGGCCGTGACCGACGGCAAGCACCACCCGGTGGACAGCAAGGAGGTCGCCTTCGTCGCCGCGGGCCGCAAGGCCTTCATCGATGCCATCAGCAGGGCCCGCCCGGCGCTGCTCGAGCCCTACGTCGCCGTCGAAGTGACGGCCCCCGCCGGCAGCATGGGCGACATCACCGCCGACATCGCTGGCACCAAGCGCGGGCGCGTGCAGGGCAGCGACGTGATCCCCGGGAACCAGTGCGTCATCAGGGCCGTGGTGCCCCTCGCCGAACTGGGCACGTTCTCCAATGAACTCAAGAGCATCACGGGCGGGCAGGGCACCTTCAGCATGGAATACAGCCATGATGATTACACGCCCGCCAACATCCAGGCCCAGATCGTGGCCGCGTTCAAGCCCCACCACGGCGAGGATTGAGCGCTTTGTCGCAAACCCGCCGTTTGGCACTTGCAAACCGATACGCTTTGTGGTCCACTCTGCACGGGTATTCGCACCCTGTTCGCACGTGAAGCGGAGAAGCCCATGTCCGGTTCATCTGGTCCGCGCATCTTCGGCCTCCTCCTCCTCCTCCTCGGTGGCGGCGCGGCGGTCTACGCCGCGTGGTCGCTCGGCGGGTACACCTCACCCGCACCAGTCCTCGCCTCCGCCGGCGGCAGCGCCACGCGCCTGCACGAGGCCGCGGGCAAGGGCGATGCCGACGCCATCAAACTGGAACTCGCCAAGGGCGCCGATGTCAACGCCCGCCAGGCCGAGGTTGGCCCCGACAAGGGCCTGACCCCCCTGCTGGTGGCCGTGCGTGCCGGGCAATCCACCGCCGCGCAGGCGCTCATCACCGGCAAGGCCAACGTGAACATGCCCGCCGGCGACGGCGACACCCCGCTCATGGCCGCCGCGCAGGCCGGCGACGGCGCGATCGTCAAGGCCCTGATCGACGCGGGCGCCAACGCCAACGCCCGCAACGAGGCGGGCATGACGGCCCTCATGCTCGCCGGCACGCGCGGTGCCGTGGATTGCATGCAGATGATCGTGGCCGCCGGGGCCGACATCGAATCCCGCAGCAAGTGGCGCGAGACCGCCCTGATGATCGCGGCCCGCTCCGGCGACCCCGAATCCCTCACCGTGCTCCTCAACGCCGGCGCGAGTGTGGACGCGGTGAACCTCGACAACCAGAGCGTGCTCGCGCTGGCCGTGGCCGCGGGCACATCGCCCGACGTGCTCACCCTCCTCATCGGCCGCGGGGCCAAGGTGGATGCGCCCGACAACGAGGGCGTAACCCCGCTCATGAAGGCCGCCGAACTCGGCAACGTGCCCGCCGTGAAGGCCCTGCTCGCCGCGGGCGCCTCCAAAGCGGCCAAAGACCGCGGCGGCCGCAACGCCGCCCTGTGGGCCGCCAACCGTGGCGACGATGTGGGCAAAGAGATCGTCGCGCTCACCAGCGAAACCGGCTCGGCCAAGTAGGTGGCGGGGTACGCTTGCTGATGCCGCGCAAGCGTGAACTGCACGACCACTACTTCAAGAAGGCCAAGGCCGAGGGCTACGCCGCGCGTTCGGCCTACAAACTCATCCAGATCAACGACCGGCGGCACATTCTCGGGCCGCGCATGAGCGTGCTCGATCTGGGGTGTGCGCCCGGCTCGTGGATGCAGGTGGCGGCGCAGAAGGTGGGGGCGAACGGGCGCGTGGTGGGGCTGGATGTGGTTGAGACCACGGCGGACCTGCCGGGGTGGGCCGTGCCGATCGTGGGCGATGTGTTCACGTATCCGCCCGTGGACCTGCTGGCCGCGGCGGGCCTGGCGCCGACGCAGGGCTTTGATGTCGTGCTGAGCGACATGGCGCCGAACACGACGGGCGCGGGAGACCACTTCAAGAGCGTGGAGTTATGCCGGCGTGTGCTGGCGCTTCTGCCCGCGCTGCTGCGTGGTGGCGGCTCGCTGGCGATGAAGGTGTTTGAGGGGGAGGAGTACGCCGCGCTGGTCAAGGAAGCCACGGCCCTCTTCGGGTTTTGCCGGGGCTACCGGCCCGAGGCGACGCGCGACCTGTCGCCGGAAATGTACATCATCGGCGACCTCTATCGCGGCCCGAGGAGCACGCCCGGCGCCATGCCGCCCGACACACGCACGGGCCTTGCGCCCAGCGCGCCCAGGCCGCGCCCGGGATGGGGCGATGGACCCGGCCGCGCAGGCGGGTGGCGCGCGGCCGGGGGGCGCACGGGAGGCGGGCGATGATCTTCACCAGCCCCCTGTCGGGGTTTGTTGCCGCGGCCATCGCGGCGCCCGTGCTGCTGGCGCTGTACCTGCTGCGGTTGAGACGGCAGCCGCTGCGTGTGGGCAGCACCATGCTGTGGGAGCGCGCCGTGCAGGACCTGCAGGTGAACGTGCCGCTGCGATGGCTGCGCGTGTCGCTGCCGCTGGTGGTGCAGGCGCTGGCCCTGCTGGGCGTGTGCCTGGCGCTGGCGCGCCCGGTGTTCAATCCGTTGGGCACAGGCGGCGGACGCGTCGTGCTGCTCATCGACCGCTCGGGCGCGATGTCGGCCCGGGACGGGAAGCGCACGGACGCGGCGGTGCCGGCCTCGCGGCTGAGCGAGGCCAAGGTGGCGGCCCTGGAAACCATCGACTCCCTCCGCCGGTCGGGCCGGGCCACCGAGGTGATGCTGGTGCAGTTCGCGCACACGCCGCGGGTGCTGGCCGCGTTCACCACCGACCTGCCCACCCTGCGTGAAGCGGTGCTGTCGATCACGCCGACCGACCAGCCCGCGAACCTTGCGGCCGCGCTCAAGGTGCTGGAACCCTTCGCCGGGCCGACCGCGACGGAGCGAGCGGGTGAGGACGAGCCGGATGCTGCCGCCGCGCTGGAGGTGCTGGTGTTTTCGTGCGGCGCGTTTGAGGACGGTGCCGGCACGGCCCCCGCGGCCGGTGGGGGTGCCGGTGCGCCCGCAAGCGCCCGCGCACCGCGGGGCCTTCGCGCTCGCCTGGTTCGCGTCGGCCCCACAGAAAATGGTGCGAGCGCCGCCGCGCCGGGCCGCGCGATCGACCGTACCAACCTGGGCATCCTCGCGCTCAGCGCCCGAAGAGAGAACGACGACCCGGCCACCCTGCGCGTGTTTGTGCGCGTGGGCAACGCCTCGGGCGCACCCGTTGAGACAACGCTGAGCGTGGCCTTTGCGGGGCGCGAGCCGGAGTTGGCCACGATCGTGGTGCCCGCGGCATCGGGCACGGCGGGCACCGCCCGGGCGGGCGAAGCATCGGCGAACTTTTCCATCAACGAAACCGCGGGTGGAGTGCTGGTGTGTACGTTGCCGGGTGTGGTGGAGGCGGACTTGCTGCTTGCCGACGACAGCGCGGCCCTCGTCATCGGCCCGGCGCGGCGGCCGCGCATCCTCGTTGTCGGCCCCGGCGGCGGGGAAGCGGTGGACCCGTTCCTCCGTTCGGGGCTTGCGGCGCTGGAGCCGGCGAGTTTGCAAGAGACGGATGCGTTGGGGTATGAGCGGCGGACTGGTGAAGGAACCGTCGGGCGCGACTTTGACCTGGTGGTGCTGGACCGGGCGAGGGTGCGCGGCGCGATCGCCGTGGCAACGATGTCGTTTGCGTGTGCGCCCCCGCTGCCGGGCCTCTCGATCACGGCGGTGGCGGGTGAGGCATCGTCGCGCGCTTTGGTGTGGGACCGGAAACACCCCGCCCTTCGGCACGCGCCCCTCGACGGCCTCTTCGTGTCGCCGGCCATGAACCTGCGTGTGGCGACCGATGCACCGCAGCGTGTGGCCACGCTCGCCGAGGGCGAGCAGGGCCCGCTCATCGCCGCGATCACCGAAGGTACGGACGAAGCGGGTATCACGGGCCGGAGGCACCTGGTGGTGGCGTTTGAACTGGCCCGCAGCAACTGGGGGCCGGACCCGAGTTTTCCCGTGTTTCTGGCGGCCGCGGTGGACTGGCTGACGCTGGCGGCCCAGGCCCAGAGCGGGCGGGCTTTCACCACGTTTGAGCCGGTGCCGGTGGTGCCCGCCCCCGGGAGCGCCGCGGTTGAACTGGCGGGTCCCCTGTCGGTGGTGGTGAACGCGGCGGGCGGCAACCCGGGCGCGCCCGTCCTTGTCGGACCGCTGGAGCGCGCGGGGTTATACCGGGTGTCCGGCGTGGCGGGGCTGAGCGCCGTGGCGGTGAATGCGTTTGACGAGCGGGCGACCAGCCTTGCCTCCTCGGGCACGCTGCCGATCATCGGCGATGCGGGTGAGGCGGTGAGCGCCAGGTCCGGGCCGCGCGAGGTGTGGCACTGGTTTGTGCTTGCCGCGCTGGTGCTGGCGACGGTGGAGTGGTTTGTGTACGCGTGGCAGATGCGCGGCTGAAGCGCGGGCCTTACTTGCCCGCGGGCACCGCCTCAACTCGGCGGCCAGTGCGCTCGCCCATGGCGCGGTCTAACAGGCGACCCACGCGCTGGTCGCGGGCCCGATCATCCGTGAACAGGTCGCTCACACGGGCCGCGACACGGCTCAGCCGCCGGTCTTCCGCCAGTGCCCGCGCCGCCGCGGCGATGGCGAGCGCGTCCGTGGGCGCCGGCTTGGCCGGAGCGGCGGGCGGTTCGATCACGCGGTTGGATTCGGGCCCGTTCGCCACGGCGGTGGAGGGCACCGCCGTGGTGTCGCTGCTGTCGAGGCGGCCCTGCCCCGCCACGCGTGTGTTGATCGCCGCGCTCACGGGCGCGGCCTCCGGGGTGCGCCCGGGCACCGCGCCGAAGAAGAACTCGGTGGAGGCGGGCACCAACGGCACCGTGCCGTCTTCGGTCGTCTCGTATTGCGAGCGCGGGAACACGGCGAGCACCGCGCCGTCCACGCGCGCGAACCAGCCGGCGTATTTCGAGGCCGCGCCCTTGGGGATCTGGTACACCTCGCGGAAGCCGCGCGGCTGGCGCAGGTCGGTGGGGAACACGCGGTTGGATGTGCGCAGCGGGCCGACATCGGCCTCGGTCTGCTCCACGCGCCGCAGGTCTTGCGGGCGCAGGTCGGGCGATGCGCGGGGCGCGGGCTCAATCGCGATGACGCAGAACAGGATGGCCGCAGCGAGCATCACGCCGCAACTGTATCGGCCGTTCGGCCCGCCCAAGAGGCCCGGCCGGGCCGAATATCACGCCCCCGTCGCTACCGCTTCCACTCGGCGGGCACTTTTCCGTGTTCGGCGCGGATGACGGAGCGGATGCCGCCGCGCCCGCGCCAGGAGGTTTCGACCACCAGCCACGCGGGCGCGAGCAGGGCCACCAGGTGATCGCGGATGGTGCCCGTAACGGCCTCGTAGTAGATGCCCTCGTTGCGGAAACTCTGGTAGTAGAGTTTGAGGCTCTTGAGTTCCACGCAGCCGCGCTTGCCCGCCTTCGTGCCGCGCGGGGCCGGCTGATAGCGGAGCGCGACGGCGCCGAAATCCGGGTGGCCGGTTTTGGGGCAGACGGAGGTGAACTCGTCAGCAATGTGCTCGATGATGATCGGGCGCTCGGAGGGGGTCGCGAAGGCTTCGAGCAGTGTGGCATCGGGCATCAGCGGTACCGGGTCAGGAGTTCTTCGATCTTGGGCTGGTTGCGGTTGAGTTGCAGCGAGCGCCGGAGGCTGGCGAGGGCCCGCTCCAGCGCGCCCGCGTCGCGGCGCTCGGACCACACATAGGTGTTCAACTCGCACACGCCCAGCCCGTTGAGCGCGGGGAAGTAGTCCGGATCAATCGTCAGTGCCCCCTGAAAACTGGCACGCGCCGCGTCGTACTCGCGCAGCTTGAACTGCGCAAAGCCCAGACGCTCGAAACTCGCCGCGGAGGGGGCGGTCTTCACGAGTTGCCCCAGCGCATTGCGCATCTCCTCGTAGCGCCCGAGTTTGCCCAGGCTCTCGCTCAGGTTGAGCAGCAGCGGGGGCGTAAGTTCCATCCGCTCCGCGGCCTGCTGATACTCCGCAACCGCCTCGCGGTCCTGCCCCAGCGCCGCATACACCGCGCCCAGATTGGCGCGGCTCAGGCCGTCGTCGGGCCTGAGTTTCACCGCCGCCAGCGCGTAGGGCAGGGCCTGGCGGTGCTCGTGGCCCTGGTAATAGGCGGTGGCCACGTTGAGGTTGGCCTCGTAACTTTCGGGGCGGAGTTGCAGGGCACGCAGGTACGCGCCGATCGCATCCGAGATGCGGTTGAGCGCGTGCAGCACCAGGCCGTGCAGATACTGCGCGTCGTAGTTCAGCGGCTCGATCTGCGCGGCGGTGCTGTAACTGGATTCAGCCTTGGCGTAGTCGCCCGACAGTCGCTGGGCATCGCCCATGCCCAGGTGGGCGCGGGTGAGCCGCGGGTTCACCTCGATGGCCCTGGCGAACTGGGCCAGCGCGGCTTCGCGGTCGCCGCGCGAGAGGGCCGCGCTCCCCTGGGCGGCGAGGTCTTCGGCCGCGCCGCCGCTTTCGGAGGCATCGCTGCCGCTGGTGCCGGCGCGGCAGCCGGTGAGCGCGCACACTACGCACACGAGAAGAACGAAGCACAAAGGCGCGAAGGCGCGAAGGGGAGTCATGGTGTGGAGAATCTCAGCAGCGGGGGCGATCTGGAACGGGCAAGCCTACGGCGGGTGGTTCTACGTTGCGCGGGTGGGTGAGGATCGGCGACGGGCGACGGCCGCGGGCGTGGCCTTGGCGAGACGGCGGAGGAGCGCGACGTTGGTTAGATCCCACGGCTTGCCCTTGGGGTCGTCGCCCTTGGGCGTTTCCATGATCTTGGGGAGGCCGGCGAGTGCGGGGTGCTGCACAAAGGCCGCGAAGCCCGCGCGGCCGATGGTGCCCTTGCCGATGTGCTCGTGCCGGTCAAGACGGCTGCCGGCCTTGCCCTTGGAATCGTTGAGATGCACGACCCGCACGCTGGCAAGGCCCGCAGCGCGGTCGAGTTCGGCCAGCGCCGCCGCGGCGGAGGCGGGCGTGGAAAGGTCGTAGCCCGCGGCGTGCGCGTGGCAGGTATCAATGCAGAAGCCGATGCGAGCAGCGTGGGCCGGCGCGGCGGAGATGATGCGGGAGCGCAGGTCGGCCAGTTCCTCGAAGGTGCGGCCGATGGTGGAGCCCGCGCCGGCGACGTTCTCCAGGCAGAGCACCGTGCGGTAGCCTTTGGTGGCTTGAAGCAGTGAGGCGCAGGCATCGGCGACGCGGGCGATGCCGTCTTCAAGTGTCGAGGTGGTGAACGCGCCGGGGTGGAAGACCAGCAGCCGGATGGCTAGGGCCTCGCACCGGTCGATCTCCTCTCGCATCAGGTCGATGGACTTGGCCCGCAGGGCCGCATCGGGCGAGGCCATGTTGATGAGGTAGGAGGCGTGCGAGATGACGCGTGCGTCATCTCCGGCCCATTTCAGGCGGGCCAGTTCGTCCTTCCACTCGCGGATGGTGTCGGCCTTCAGCGGCGGGGCGGACCACTGCTGCTGGTTCTTGGTGAAGACCTGCACGCAGTCGAGGCCCAGGGCTTCGGCCTCGCGCAGGGCGTTGGCCATGGAGCCGGCGATGGAGAGATGGCTGCCGAACATGGGGTGTGAGTGTAACGGCGCGCCTTGCGTGCCACCGACTTCGGCTTGGCGAAGTCGGTGTTGCCTTCATGCTGCTCCCCTGCCTGTCGGAGGGGCAAAGGGGGGGTGCTGTCGCAGGTCTGTTTCCCCTCCCATGGGAGGGGCCAGCGGGGAGGGTGCTGGCGGTCGTGTGGGGTGCCATTTCCCGCCGCGTTCACACGCTCTTCGCGTCCGTGGCACGATGCATCGCACATTTTCCGATTTTTTCCTTGACGGAGCAACAGGGGGGGGTAGCCTCGCATACAGGTATCCAGCACGATTCCCTCGGCGGCTCCAGACACGGAGGTGGCCCATGCGGAAGACGGCGACACACGCGACGGATACGTTTTTTCCCACTCCTCGCCCTTTGGGGGAGGTGGTCGCTCCTTTGGTGGGGCGGACATCTTGTCCGCCTGCCGGGGCCTTGGTGGGGCGGACCCATCAGGGCGGAGCCGCCGTGGTGCCGCACCCCTGTCGCTCGCCTGTGATGCTGGTCGCCCTCCTCGCCGCCTTCCTCACCCTCTTCGCCGCCACACCCGCCGCGCGGGCACAGAACGACCTGCAGCAGTTCGCGGCGTGCATGGGGGGGCCGGGAGCGGGACCAGTAGGTGCGTGTGGAGATTTTCTGATAACTGATTCTGGCGCGGTCGACCTTAGCCAGGTCGTTTTCAGTCAACCAGGTCAGGTGACGATCCGAAAGTCAGGAGGCTGTTTGCCCGTCCCCACGACAAACGCACGCGCCTATTCCGGCATCCGGGTCAAACCCAACTACGGCGTTACGCTCGCCAACGCTCTGATCGATGTTCGGCGACCTGATATTTGCGACATTAGCGGCATTCCCATACCGCGCCCGCTCGCATCCACTGTGGCATGGGTAGGAGTTGTCAGCTCTGACTACGGTTGGGCACAACTGGGTTGGCAGCGCGGGTCTGAGTTCGGCCCCCTCAACAGTGGCGATGTAAACCCGCCCACGGGCTTTGGTTGGCACCGACATTATTTTGAGTACCTCGGCACGTTCGACGAGACACAAAGTGATCTGGAACTCCGGTATTTCCAGTACTACCGCTTCTTTCCACCATTCCCTACACCAACACCGAATCAGAGTGTTTTCTACCAAGCGCATCTGTTCGATCCACAGGCCGGGATGTGGAGCTTGTATTTTGTCGACGACGACTTCAATTTTGTTTCCAACAATCGCGCGCTCACAGAATGGCGCTTCAAGCGTGGCGCTAGTGCCGATTACACGAGCGAGTGCTTTGGCCTGCACGACCGTATACCAGGAACGCGCGCGAACCCGTGTGTGTTCCAGAACCTGGGCATCAACGATGCCTTTGGTCAGGTGGTTGGTGTGGAGGCGAATCCGAGCGTCAATGGTGCCGTCGGCTTGTTGACGAACATGCCGTATGCCGGCATCGCGTTTCCGCCGTCGCTCCCAAACGGATTTGTCATCTTTGATCGCGGACGCTTGCGTTAGCGCATCTTGCCGCGCGTACGCGCTGGCTCGAGGACATCCCCCATGAACATTATGTGCAGGTATATCCTGGTCGCGGCGACGGCACTTTTCGCGCCTACCGGCTACGCCCAACACCCCGCTCCACCCCTGGACGACACCACGCTCCAGCGCATGAAGGGGCCGAAGGATGTGGCTGCCAAGCGCAAGCACATGGAGGCTTTACTCGCCGAGCATCAAGCCCGGTTGGAGCGGATCAGGACTTTGCCACGACCCGTCCGAGAAGCGCGGCGCGAACCGCTTCCCCGGGCGGCATGGGTGGTAGGGTCGCCGGCGGAGGCTCGGGCTCGCGTGGAGCAGGCCGTGGCAGGTGCTGTCGCGTCCACGCCGGATCCTGCGGGAGTAGGTCTGCAACGCGAAGCAGGAGGTGCATCCCGATCTACCGCGGTCGCGCTTGGTTCCCCGGAAGAGGTTCCATTTACGGACACGTGGACTCCCTGGCTGTGCGACAGGCTGCAGGAGGCCACTGTCTGGCGCGTTCCCATCTCGTTGTCAAGGTCGCCGCGAACCGCCCGGACAGACTCGGCCACCGGTGCGTACCTTTGGCAGGACATCCGCGATGGTGCGGCTGGCGAAGCTATTGTGGATCCAAGCACCGGAGAAGTTGTGCGGATTGTGCTGCGCAATCGGGTCATGTTCCATCGCGAGCCAACCGAGCCACCGGCGCAGGACTTCGAGGATGAGTTGTGGGCCGGCTTTGAAGTATGGACAGGCAGGCCAGCGTCCCCACCGCGCTTCACTTTGGTTGCGGCGTTGGACGCTATCGGCAAGGAATGGGGCTCTGTTGACGCGGACAAGATCATTGCCCAGTGCGTGATGGTGTCGCGCGAGGGACAGCCGGCACACGCAGTGTGGTCAGTGCATCGTTTGGGAACGATGCATGGTGGTGCAATGCACGCGAACAACTTTGCGCTGAACGAAGCAACCCGCCACGAACGGCACATGTTCAACGCAGAGACCGGCGCGAGCGAGGGCTCTGAGACGTGGGCGATGAAGCACTGGCAGAAAGCCCTGCAGGGGGCGCAGAAACAATCTGGGGATCGTTAGGATTCTGGGCCACCGTGGGGATTGCCGGGAGCATGCGTATGCGGGTTCTTTCATCGTTCTCAGGTGCGTTGTGCTTGGCCGCGTATTGCCTGCCACGGTACGCCGTGGCGGGGCTGCCCTATGCAGGCGGGCCGCTTCCAGCCGCCATCGTGGTCATTGCTGGGCCTGAGAACGGCCAAGTGATCCAAGCGGGCACCACGATCCCTTGGCAGATCGTCGCGGTGGCGGGTGGGGGCGCATCCCTGGGCCTCGCGGGTGTCACCGCCGACCTCCTGCAATACCCCCTCGATCCCGGCGTGCGGCCGCCCATCAACCTCACACCCGGCACGCGCGGCAGCGGTCTGGCCAACTTCGATCGGCCACTCGGCATCGCCAACCCCATTCCCGGCCAGATCACATCCAGTCAATCCGCGTTCGGCGGCACGCTGCTGGATACCTTCAACGACGGCTACCCCGGCCTCATCCAGATCGGCGGCGCGCAGAACACGTTCGGCATGCCCGGCACCAGTTACCTCGGTTCATCGCAGACACCCGTCGCGGGCGTGGGCCTGCAGCCGCAGGGGCAGGTGATCGCCACGGGGTTCTTCACCGCCCCCAACGTGCCGGGCGAGTACGTGCTCTACCTGGAGAACGTGTACGTGAACTACCTCAAGACCATCGGCGGACCGGGCGTGCCCAGCGAGGTCGCCTCGGCCACGGTCTTCACCAACGGGTTTGTAACGTTCACGGTGGTTCCCAACCGCCTCGACTACAACCAAGACAGCGTGGTGAACCCGGACGATCTGGGCGACTTCATCACCGACTACTTTCTTGACCCCGCCGTGCCCGGCCCCGGCGGCTATGCCACGCCCTGCCCGCAGAACAACCCGCCCTACGACCAAGGCTACAAGTGCAACTACACCAGCGACGGCAGTGCGCAGTGCAGCGAACCCTTCCCGGATAATCTCGGCGACTGGATCAGCGACTACTTCCTGCTTCCGTAGCCCGGAGCGGGTCGCGCTGCGGTGTGCCGTGCGCCGTGAGACGTGCAAGAGGTGCCCGGCGGGGACCGCCGGACCACCCAGAGCACAGAGCAGCGCCCGGCACCTCCAGGCTCATCCCGTTGATGCACCGGGCCGATCGTCGCACATCCTTCTACTCTCCCCCATGCTCATCCGCCCCTTCGAGCACCGCGACATCTCCCCCGCCTGCCGTCTCACCAACCACTTCATCGCCCACACCGCCATCCACTTCGGCGCCAAACTTCTCTCCGATGCGGACTTCGCGGCCACGTGGCCCGGTGCTGCTGCCGCCACACTCCCCGCGCACTCTCCCGCCCCCGTCTGGCAACCCAACTTCCCCTGGCTCACCGCCGAACTCGACGGCGACTTCGCCGGCTACGCCAAGAGCGGCACGTGGCGGGCACGGGATGCTTATGCGCGCACCGCCGAGGTCACGGTGTACGTCGAGCCCGCACTCCACCGCAACGGCATCGGCCGCGCTCTCTACAGCGAACTCCTGGCTCGCCTCAAGCACGCCGGCTTCCACACCGCCATCGGCGGCATCACGCTCCCCAACGACAAGTCCGTGGCGCTTCATGAGTCCTTCGGCTTCGTCCACGTGGGCACATGCCGCGAGGTGGGCCGCAAGTTCGACCGCTGGCACGACGTGGGTTTCTGGCAACTCATGCTCGGCTGACCACGCCCATCTCGCGGGTCTGATTTGAGTTTTTCGCTTTTCGCTCTGAGTTTTCCCGCCTTCCCCCAACAAAACGCCCCCACCGAGCCTTCGCCCGGTGGGGGCCTGAGTAAGTCAGCGAGAGAGTGCCCCGCGGCCGTCGCGGCGAACCCCATCCCTTCAGCGGTTGCTCGGTCGGTCGCGTCCCTGCGCCAATCGACACCTCTGGTCTGGAGTGGCCTTGGAGCATGAGTCCTTTCGGTGCTCCCTCGCCTGAAAACCTGCCGACCCAGCCCCGCGTGTTGCAACACACCGGGCCAGATCGAGTGCTCTGAACTTGTCAATCCGCTGGCCGCGCCGCTGCCGGCGCGCCGTGGTTTTCGTCTCTGTCTCAGCCGCCCGCGTGCCCGTTCAGCGGCGGCCGCGTGAAGGGTGCCGGGCCGGTAGGGGGGGTAGAGGGTGGAGGGCGAGACCTCTGCAACTCGTCGGCCCGCTCTTGCAGCCGCTTGAAGACTTCACGCTGGTCGGCCTCCCATGTGGCCTTGTTGCGAACTTCGAGCCTGTCCATCGCGCCCACCACCACCACTTCTGTGCCCAGGCCGGTCAGTTCCAGGTGTTTTTTCAGCAGCGTCACGCGGCCGGCCGCGTCCATCTCGAGGCGCTCGGCGAAACCGAAGTAGCCGGCCTGCAGTTCCGCCGTGTTCGCATCAGGCATGAGCGTGCTGCCCATGCTCCGGGCGAGTTGGCTGAACTGGGCCTCGGTGTAGAGCCGCAACAGGCCGGTGGGCCAAGGGATGCAGAACCAGGCGTTCCCATCCCGAACAGAATCCCATTGATTCCTGTACTTGGCGGGGATAGCGAGCCGAAGTTTGGAGTCGATCGAGTGCTGGCTGTAGCCGGTAAAGAGCACTTGAACGGGCTCCAATGGGAAGATGCGGGATTATGCCCCACTTTGCCCCACGATGCAAGCGCGGACTTGAGTTTTTCCATTTGTGGAAAAGTTGGGGAAAACTCCCACGCCGTTCGTGCTCCATTTGGCCGCTCTTCTCCGTCCGCCTACTTGCCTGGTGCCGCCACGCCCGGCGGCACGCGCCCGCGATCTCGCAGCAGGTGGTCCTTCGCCTTGTTCACGAACAAGAACCCCGCGATCACGAAGAGCGCCAGCGCCACGCCCAGCGCCACCAGCAGCATCCTCCTCACCACGCGCGGCACAGGCTCGCTCGCGCCCGCCGGCCGCACCAGCAGCACGGTCGCGTCCGCAGGCACCTGCGCTTCGTCAATCGCTTCAACCACCGGCGCGACAAGCCCTTTGGTTTCGGCGTGCGCCCGTGCCGCGGCGGCATCTGGCGCACGCACAAACCAGACGCGCTCGTGGCCGAGATACACGTCGCGCCCGGTGCAGCGGAAGGTGGTTTGTTCCGGCACGGTTACACCGCCACCGTCTTCACAGCCTGGGCCACAAAGAACTCCGCCTCCGTCTTGGCCTTCACCTCATCCACGGTCACGCCCGGCGCGGTCTCGATGAGCGCAAACCGCGCGCGGGCCTCATCGAACTCGAACACCGCGATGTCGGTGATGAGCACGTGTACGCAGCGCTGGCCCGTGAGCGGCAGCGAGCACGTTTTCACAAACTTGAAGGCCCCGTCCTTGGCGTTGTGCTCCATCACCACCACCACCTTGCGCACGCCCGCCACCAGGTCCATCGCGCCGCCCATCCCCTTCACCATCTTGCCGGGGATCATCCAGTTGGCGATGTCGCCCCCCTGGCTCACCTGCATGGCCCCCAGAATGCACATGTCGATGTGCCCGCCGCGGATCATGGCGAAGGAGTCTGCCGACGAGAAGAAACTCGCCCCCTTGCGGGCCGTGATGGTCTGCTTGCCGGCGTTGATGAGTTCGGCATCCACCTCGCTCTCGGCCGGGAATGGCCCGATGCCTAGCAAGCCGTTCTCGGATTGCAGCCATACGTCCATGCCCGCGGGGATGAAGTTCGCCACCAGCGTGGGGATGCCGATGCCCAGGTTCACGACGTACCCGTCGCGGAGTTCCCTGGACGCGCGGCTGGCGAGTTGATCTCGTGTGAGAGGCATGGGAGAGCATAAGAGGGAAGTGGCAGAGTGGCAAAGTGGCAGACTCGCGTGGAACCCGGACCCAGGACCCAGCACCCAGCACCCAGGACCCAGGACCCAGGACCCAGG
>CAZNEU010000428.1:0-1681 GCA_964571915.1 uncultured Phycisphaeraceae bacterium | reverse complement strand
TATCGACCCGCCGCGGCTGGTGCAACTCCGCTTGTGGCCCTAAGCCGTCGGAGGTGGCCCCCTGGGCGGGGTCGCCCCGCGAGATACCCGCCCTCCCCGCGTCCGCATCGAAATCCGCCGCGGCGGACTTCGATGGCTCAGGGTGCCCGCCCCGCGCGTGGTCAGCCTGCATGAACCGAACATATTCCTTTGGTGCGTGCCTGTGGGAAGGGAGGTCCACGCCGCGGGCGTTTCCGGCTCGGTTCCGGGCGAAAAACCATGGAATCCGCGCGATTGGGGGGTGCATCCTGCGGATCAGGGGTTATTCTTGCGTGGCGGAAACCGGACGTGGTTTCTGGTGTCATTTGGTCGCCGTGATTCGGCCCGGGTTCGTCGGTGGGATTGTCCACGCGCGTGCCGAGAGCCGGGATTTTCAGGCAACGCCCCGCGCGAGCGGGTTTTTTTGGGAGCACGAGATGCGATACATGAAGGCTTGTGTTTCGGCCGCGGCCTTGGCCGCGCTGGCGGGTACGTCGATGGCGCAGGTGGCGCTGGACGGCAAGAAGGGGACGGGCGAGCCGTATCAGTTGCTGTTCACGCAGACGAACCCGACGAGCGCGGGCGACAACTTCCCGACCGCCGCGGCGGATGCGTCGGCGGTGATGACGGGCGTGGAGTTTGCGATCCCGCTGGCGTCGATCGGCAACCCGGCGGGGGCGTTCCGGATCAGCGGGCTGATCAACGGGCAGGGGCACGACTTTGCCAGCAACCAGTGGATCGGCCAGTTGCCGGCGAGCAGCCCGAACCTGGGCGAGCCGCGGAACATTGATTTGCAGGTGGCCCCGTATGACGGGTTCCTCACGTTCATTACGGTGAACCCGGCGGTGGTGGCGGACGGTTCGGTGGTGGTCAACGGCACGCGTGATGCGGGCTATGGCGGCAACGCCAACGCGGCGTTTGTGCAGGCGAACATCACGCAGTTCGGCAACAGCAACCTGGGCCTGGTGAACCGGGCCAACGGCTCGGAGATCGACAACGTGTTCGTGGTGAAGGATTCGGTGAACCTGTACGTGTTCATCGGCGGGAACCTGGAGACCAACTTCAACAAGATGGAGGTCTTCTTCGATACGCGCGCGGGGGGCCAGAACCGTCTGCGTGGCGACAACCCGAACGTGGATTTCAACGGCCTGAACCGCATGGGCGACAACGGCACCGGCAACGGCCTGCGCTTCAGCGTGGGCTTTGAGGCTGATTACTGGGTGATGACGACGGGCAACCAGTCGGCCCTGTTCTGCAACTACGCCGAACTCGCCAGCGCCGACGGCCTGGTGCCGGGTGTGGGCGGGTATGTCGGCGAGGGCCGCTACGGCGGTGCCGCGAACGGCACGAACCCGGGCAACGGCACGCTGGTGGGCGGGAGCAACGCGTTCGGCGTGTTCAAGTGCTCGACGAACCAGAGCAACACGGCGGGCGTGAGCGGCCAGACGGGCGTGATTCCCAGCCGCGACATTGCCGACGGCAGCGAGGTTGACGGGGTGTGGGTGTACATCGAGACGCTGGTGGACCACAACAAACTGCACCTGCTGGTGACGGGCAACCTGAGCACCGACTACACGAAACTGAACCTGTTCTTTGACTGCGGCCTGCCGGGCCAGAACCGGCTGCTGGGGACGAACCCCGACATCGACTTCAACGGCCTGAA
>CAZNEU010000427.1:0-2640 GCA_964571915.1 uncultured Phycisphaeraceae bacterium | reverse complement strand
CCCGCCCTGACCGTTGCGTTTGCCTCTCATGCCATCATCTTCGTACCGTCCGGGCCTTCGGTTTTTTGGAAATCACCAAACCGCCGAGTTTTGCAGCGTCCTGCTAACGGTGCAGGCAGTGAACGGCTCCATTGGAGCTCCGGGTGGCGGCGCAAACACTGTGGCCATCCTCTCCCGTAACGGCATCGACCGAGTCGAGGCAAAGAACGTGTACGCCGCGGTCAGCAGCAACTTCAATCGGCAAGGTGGCCCGTTCGACGGAGTTCTGCAGCGGTTTCTTGTCACGCAGAATTTCGTTGGCTCGCTGAGCACCGAGGCTCTGTACGCCCCCGGGGACGTGCCTGAGCCGCTGTTTGTCGGCGGCACCGTCGATGCGCCGATCATCGTCACCACCTACGTCAGTGCGCCAATCAAGGTCGGCTCGGTCGTCCGCCGCGGCGGTGCCAATGCGCTGACTGTCGGGACGGCCCTCCTCGGCAACGTCACCGCCACGACCGGCAGTCTTGACGGGCTCGTTGTCGCTGGGGCGGTTGGAGGCAGCGGCTCGCCCGTCACGATCCAGAGCATCGGCGAGTGCGGGCCGATCTCCGCGAGCGGCAGCATCAACGCGAACATCACCGTCGGTACGGCTACGCGGGCCGCGCTCGCCAGCCTGACTACTGGGCCCGGCCAGTCGTTCGCAGGTAGCCTTCAGGCGGCCACGCTGGGCACCTCTGTCATCGGTGGCTCTCTGTTGGGCAGCGTCAATCTCACGACCGGCCTTGCGAGTGGGGCCACACTGCGCGTTCAGAGAAGCTTGCCCAGCACCGGTTCGGTATCTTTGGGGGCATCGGGCGTTCTCGGGCTCGGCGGCCAAGTGCTCATCAACGGGGCAGCGTCCAACCCCGCGGGTGAGTGGGCAGGAACTGTGTCCGTGGGAGGAACTTCATTGAGCGGCACACCGGAATACTCAACTCCCTCCGCAGTGCTTGGGCTTGGTGCCGTTGGTCTGGCCCCATTCGCAATCTACCGTCAAGACTGCTTCCCCCCTCAGGCAAGCGCATCCGCAGCGCCTCTCATCCGCAACAGCGCCTTCGACGACGCGAATACCCCACCGATTCGCATCCGCTTCTACGGCCCCATCACGCTCCCAACCGGCACCACGAACGCCACCAACACAATACGTGTGGTACGCGAGGCTACCGGCGGTGATGTGGATGTCACGGCGGACTGGTCGGCAACGATTGGCAGCGTGCCGTTCAACCCGTTCCGCAAGGAACTGCAACTCTCATTCATCGCTGCCGGCGGTGTTCCAATCACCGGCACCTACAGGGTTGAGACCGCCGCGGCGCCCGCGCCCCAACTCGCGTGCGACTTGGGCCTCTCCACCAACCCCGCCGTGCAAACGTTCACCTACAAATTCACTGTGACCGACGAGGCCACCGGCTGCGGCAGTTACGAACTCGACTACAACCAGGACAGCGTCGTGAACCCTGATGATCTCGGCGATTTCATTACCGATTACTACACCGATCCGCTGGTGGCAGGCCCCGGTGGCTACGCGATTGCTTGCCCGGAGAACTCAGCACCGTTTACGCTCGGCTACAAGGCCGCGTACACGCTCACGGGCAGCGGTCAGTGCTTTGAACCAAACCCCGACAACCTCGGCGATTACATCACCCAGTACTACGCGGAATGTGTATAGGTGCCGAAGGAAGCGGTCCGCCCCGAGCAGTTCTCGGACCCCTCCTCCCCCCTGATTCACCCCCTCGTTCCCGTCGATAACCCGGTCATGGACTGGATCGACCCGCCCGCCGACCGTCGCGAAGCCGCACGCCGCAGCGCCAAACTCCTGCTGCTGGGCGCGGTCATGGTCGCCGCGGCCAGCCTCATGAGTTCCCTCATCCCGCGCCAGTCCGCCGCCAGCGGCGGCCGCGCCACCATGCCCACCGCCGCCTCTGCCCCCGCCAAGGCCGAACCCGCGCTGCCGGAAACCGTGGCCGCGCCGCTCAAAGACGAGGCCGGCCGCCCGCTGCTGGGCTCACTCCGCACCGCCACGCACTGCCTCTGGTTCTACGCCGGCGAGAACGAGCCCGTGGTCACCATCTGCAACAGTCGCGGCAAGGTTCTGCGGGCGGGCGTGCCGCAGAGCGAGGTGTATCAACTCTTCCCTGAGTTGCAACTCGAGCAACTGCAAGACACGCCCGACACGCGCCAACTCATGCACGCGCAGCCCTGAGTACCACCACTCTCCGAGTGGTGCCTTGGCTTTGGGTACACCACGCTCAGGGTGGGGGCCTTTGGGTGGTCCGGCGGTCCCCGCCGGTCCGGCTCCGCGTGCGTTCACCTCCGCCGCCGCACCGGAGAAACAGGCTGGAATGGCCGCGGATCGGGAGGTTTCCACGATGGCACACGCCGTGGGTTTGCGGACCGCGCCGCGCCGGGGTGCGTGGGGGCGCGCGTTTGGAAACCCCTGCGCCGCCGATGGTTTTGTCGCGGCGCGACACAATATTGTGGCATGGTGACGATACGAACAATGCACAGATTTGTGGGTGGTTGTGCCCTTATCCACAATCCACATTTCACCTTGACACGCACGGGCGGCGGGGTTAGGCTTTTGACAACATGGATGGTGCCACGGTAACCTTGAGCGGAACCCGG
>CAZNEU010000426.1:0-2773 GCA_964571915.1 uncultured Phycisphaeraceae bacterium | reverse complement strand
GGACGTCCGCCCCACCAGAGAGCACGGCCACGAAGCACTCGCCCTTGCCGACGCGCTTGCGGGTGACCTCGGGGGTCTGGTGGCTGGCGAGCGCGTGCAGGCCCAGGGCCACCTGCTTGGCGTAGGCGCGGTGCAGGAGCGAGGTGAGTTCGCCCAGCGAGTCGGTCGGGCGCAGGCGGCGGATGGTGATTGGAACGTTGGCCGCGGGCATGGGTGGCTCGATGGTACCGCGGCGGGAGGTGAGGAAAACTCAAAGCAGCAAAACTCAAACCTCAAATGAAGACACTGGCATATGGCTCTCTGCCTTTGTTTGAGCTTTGCTGCTGTGCTGCTTTGAGGTTTGCCCAGCCCGTACCCTCTCGTTGCATGGTACCGCACACGCCCGCCCCCCCCACTCCACCCACGCTCGTCCCCACCGCCCCCACGCCCGTCATGGGCACGCTCCGCCTGCGCGTGCGCTACTGCGAGTGCGACCCGATGGGCGTGGTGCACCACGCCTCGTTCATCGCGTGGCTGGAGATGGCCCGCACCGAACTGCTCCGCGCCACGGGCGTGACGTACGCGGACATGGAACGGGCGGGGTTTTTTCTGGTCATCACCAAACTCGAGTGCCGCTACCGCCGCCCCGGCCGCTACGACGACATGATCGAGGTCCGCACGCGCGTGGTGGGGGGGAGCGGCGTGAAGATTCAGCACGAGTACGAGGTGTTCGCGGTGGAGCGTGCAGCCGGAGGCGTGGGCGCGGAGCAGCCCGCGGAACTCCCGCAACTGCTCGTGGCCGCGAGCACGACGCTGGCGTGCGTGGGGCGGGACGGGAAGATCCGCGCGTTGCCGGGGTTTTTGGTGGCGGCGGCGCGGCCATCAAGAAGCGACAGAAGCCCGACCGTGAGGGAGGCCCGTGCGTCGGAAGCCCGACCGTGAGGGAGGGCCGAGCGTCGGAAGTGGGAAGGGAGCGCAGAAAGAGTTCAAAGTAGAAAGTTCAGAGTTCAGAATCGCGGGGGCGGTCGTTGCGGGTCCTCTGAACTGTGAACTGTGTACTGTGAACTTTTTCCGAACGTGCCGCGAGTGTGCCCGCTCATCCTGCAACGTCCCCTCGCAACCGCCAGCCCGTGATAACCCGAACAGCGACCCGTCTATTCGGTCTCCGCTCGTGGTTTGGGTGGAGAAACAGGTGTTTCTTGCCGGTTTTCACGCCGCGCGCCGGACGCGAACCACTTGGCGCGCTGCGCGAATGGCACGTGGCGCGGCTCCGCGCTTCGCCCCGGCGGGGCGACGGGTTGTAGCCACGGGTGGAGCGGAGGCGTGGCGTAGCCCGCCGACGCGCAACCCGTGGAAAGGATGCCCCCTCATGCGTGCCGCCCCGGACGGGGCGGAGGAAGGCGCGGCGTACGCGGGCGAACACCGGTGGAGCCCCACCTGCCCGAGTCAGACCTTCTCATCATCCACACGATTCGCCAAGGCATCGGCCAGCGCCTGCGTCGTATTCGTCAGGAGCGTCCAGAACTCGGATCGCTTGGCCGCCAGCGGAGCGAGCTTCGGCCACCCACCGTCGAGCGCCTTGACGACGGTGTAACCCTTCACGCCCCGACCGGCGCGTTTGGCATTACCAGCAAGGGCCGCCAGCGCGGTTTGATAGTCGTTCGTCAGCGCGTCGGGCAGCCCTTCCCGGACGCAGAGTTGCGAGATGCCGTCAGTGGCACTGAACTCGCCCGAGGGCCGCAGGCGGATCATCCTGACACTGTGACCACCCGACTCGTCCTCCCCCCATACGGCCATGCCGGTCTTGCTCCACGTCAGGCTCATGCCCGGCGTCTCAACGACCTTCGTCTGTACCCAACGTGCAAAGTCCGCGATCTCCTTGCCTGCTTCCTCCTCAAGTTACTCGAAGTACACCGCCTCGGTGATGCTGCCTCGGTTCGGTAGTCCGCCCCCGTCGCACACCTCGGTAGCCGTCACGGTCACGGCAGCCGTTGCATGGCTGTTGCGGACCTCGATAACGTGCCGGACAATCTCCCGTGTTCGCAGGAGCACGCGGGGCTGCACCAGCACGTCGTCGGTGGCCTCGCCCATCTTGTACACCGCCGTCTCAACGAGGGCGAGCGTAAAGCCCAGAAGCGGGCTCTTCTGCATGACCTCGGCCAGGCCCTCCACGCCCTCGCGTATGCCGTTGCCCACGATGAGAAGCAGGAACCTGCCGCGACGGAGATTCGTGGTGACCGTGTCGATGAATCGCGCCTCGTTGAAGCCCGGCTGGCCGCGCACCAAGGGCAGGATCGGGTCGCCGCCTTCTTCGGTCGTCTCGTTCGTGGTCGCCGCGTTCGACTCGCCACGACGCGCCCGGCGGACCTCCTTGCAGAGATCGGCGTAGGTCAACTTCGACAGGCCCGACGCGTACTCGATGATCTGGGCCACCACCGTTCGCCGCGCATCGGGGTTGTTCCAGAGCTTGGTCTCGACCAGCGTGATGTACCCATCCGGATTGATGAAGGCGACATCCACCGGCCCGTTGCCCGTCTGCAGTTCTCTGGCCAGCGGGATCAGCGGCGCGAAGGCGGGCTCCAGTTCGTCAACGGGGATGAGGGCCGGATGGTCGTACAGCAACTTCTGGTACCACGCTTCGCTGAGCGTCCGATCATCGAACGCCATGCGCTCGAGCCCGATGGCCTTTCCGGCCGAGACGATGTGCGGTTTGCTCCCTTGGTGATGTGGCATGATACGGATCGCCGACCGAAGTCAGGCTCTTGGGTACCCCCACGCTCCGCGTGGGCCGACA
>CAZNEU010000425.1:0-8206 GCA_964571915.1 uncultured Phycisphaeraceae bacterium | reverse complement strand
GGCGACTGGTCCCACTTTGTGAAGGGGTTTTATCCTGTGTTCAACAGGGAGGGGCTGATTCTGGATGTGCGGCACAACCGCGGCGGGAACATCGATTCGTGGGTGCTCTCCAAGTTGCTGCGAAAGCAGTGGGCGGCGTGGACGGGGCGGGTGGCCAACCCGCCGAGTTGGAACATGCAGTACGCCTTCCGCGGGCACATGGTGGGCCTGTGCAACGAGCGCACCAGCAGCGACGGCGAGACCTTCTGCGAGGGGATGCGGCGGCTGAACCTGGGGAAGGTGATCGGCACGCGCACGTGGGGCGGGGGCATCTGGCTCACGTCCAGCAACGTGCTGGTGGACCGCGGGCTGGCCTCGGCGAGCGAGTTTGCGGTGTTCGGGCCGGAGGGCGACTGGATGGTGGAGGGGCGAGGTTTTGACCCGGACATCATCGTGGACAACGGGCCGAACGCGACGTTTGACGGCGAGGATGCGCAGTTGAAAGCGGCCGTGGACCACCTGCTGAAGTTGATGGTGGAGAAGCCCGTGCCGCCGCTCGCACCGCCCACCCGGCCGAAGAAGAACAGCCCGGATAATGCGGGGAAATGAGGGGAAGTGACGCAGTGACGAAGGGACGGAGTGACGAAGTGACGGAGTGGCGGAGTGGCGGAGTGGCGGAGTGGCGGAGTGGCGGAGTGGCGGAGTGGTTGAGCGGTCGCCAGCGCGAAGGGTGGAACCGGCAGCCGGCTTCACCGAATACTGTGAGGGTGAGCGTGGTTTCTGTGGCCGCGCCGCGGCTTGTGTGTGCCCTTGGCTGTCGACTGTCACCTGTCCCCTATCACCTGTTCCCTGTGTCCGCAGCCCACGTGTGCCCAACCTGTGGCATTGACCTCGCGGGCGTTGCGCCGGTGCGAGAGCCTGTGTATGCGCTGCTGGTGAAGGTCTGCCCGGAGTGCCGCGGGGCGCACGCGGTGTGGCAGGGTGGCAAGCACCCGATCACGGCGGGGTGGCGGTACACGCGGCTGCTGATGCGGACGCTGCGAGAACTGTGGGCACGGTGCATCGTCTGCGCGATGGCGGTGGGGCTGACTGTTGCGCTGGCGAGTCTGGGCGGTGAACTGCGGCGTGCGGGCTTTGCGCCGATCGATATTCTGGCGGGCGACGGCGGCAGATCGCTCGCGCAAGCGCTTGCGGGGGCCATAGACCGGCACGACTGGATCATTCTGGTGCTCGTGGGCGTGCCGATCGCCGCCATTTCCGGTGGCGCGCTTCAGCGTTCGCTGTGGCGGCACCTGCACCCGCTGGCGGTGTGGTTGTTGTGCATCGCGCTGGCGGCGGCGGTGGCGGGGGCACCGGGGCTGGGCCGGATCGTGTCCGGTCCGCCGCAGCAGATCGGGCGGTTGTGGAACCAGCAGGAATGGATCGACCACCTGAGCCTGCCGGTGCTGTGCGCGCTGCTGGCCCCGCTGGGGTGGCCGCTGGGTTGGATGTTGAACGCGATGGGGCGCAGGATTGCGCGCCGTCGCTGGTCGCGGGCGCTGCGCAAGGCCCGACGGAGACACGCCTGATGACGATGCTCCCTGCCCAATCTCCCCCCGCCCCCCCCGTCGCTGCTGCGTCGGCACCGGGCGCGTCCGCACGTCCCGCCGCGGCCGATGTGCGCCTGGGCGAACTCCGCGGCGACCGCCTATGCACGACGTGCCACTTCAACCTGACCGGCCAGTTGATCGTGCGCGAGGGGCACTACGGCATGGTGATCGTGCGCTGCCCGGAGTGCTCGACGGTGGCGAGCGTGCAGGAGTACCCGCTCCTGGGCATGTGGGTGGGCCGATGGACGGCGCTGTTGGCGGCGGTGTGGTTCATCGCGCTGTGCGGCATGATGGCGGGCAGCGTGGGCATGATGACGGTGATGACGATGAACGTGGGGCAGGACCTGACGGCTCCGCTGGCCGTGCGCATCGGCATGATGCAGAAGGAAGACTCCAAGGCGCAGATCGCCGCCAACCCGCTCCTGGCGGGGTCGGGGAACGCATGGGGTTCGCCGGAATGGCTTGCGAACCAGACCATCGGCGAGAACATGATGGTGGACGGCACGTGGTGGGGCAAGCAGGACGCGGCCAAGGTCATCGCGGATGCGGGCGGCGTGTGGGCGTGCATCGAGGTCGGGCGGACACTGGCGTGGTGGCCGTTCTCGTTTCTGGTGCTGGGCATGGGCACGGCGTGGTCGCTCGCGCTGCTGCACCAGCCACGCCGGAGGGTGTGGCTGTTCGCGCTGGTGATCGCGGGGATCAGCGTGGCGATTGCCGTGGTGATCTCGTTCAACATCAACAGTTTCGGCTCGCGCGGCCTGATCGGGTCGCACGGTGCGGCGCAGCGTGCCCTGGGCTGGCCTGTGAACATTGCCGGCGTGCTGGCGTTCACGCCGGTGCTGATGGGGAGCATGGTGGTGGGTCGGTCGATCGTGCGCGGCCTGGTGCGGCTGATGCTGCCGCCGCGGCTGCGGGGGCCGCTGGCGACGTTGTGGATCGCGGACGGGCTGGCGGTGCCGAGGGGAAATGGGCAAAGAGCAAAGGGCAGATAGCAAATAGCAAAGTGGCAAAGTGGCAAAGTGGCAGAGTGGCAAAGCGGAGAGCATTACGCGGCACGATCATCCGCCGAGCCGGATGATCGTGGCACAGACGAGATGATCGCGGCAGGGGCTGCCGATACACTGGCCCGATGCGCAAGCACGCGAGCAATCCGGCCCCCACGCCCGCAGCGGCCACCGACCGGCGGTTGGCCGTCGCGGCCGGGCTTTCATCGCGCAGCGGCGCGGCATTGGCGGCGGGTGAGGTGAGCGAGCAGTGCCTGCACGCGCTGCGGCAGGCCGGTGCGGGCAAGGCCGGGGCCGATCTGGTGATCGCGTTCTACACGCCGCACCACCTAGAGCATCTGGCGGAGTTGCGGCTGACGCTGCACCGGGAACTGTCGCCGCGCTGCGTGATCGGGGTCTCGGCGGAGGGGGTGATTGCGGGGGCGATCGAGCAGGAGAAGGGGCCGGGCCTGGCGCTCTTCGCGGCGACTTTGCCGGGGGTTGAACTCACGCCGTTCTCGACCACCGACCTGCCGCTGATCTTCGGCGGGGGCGACAGCGACGATGCGCCCACGCACGATGACGAGGGGGACCTGGCGCACATGGCCGCGGCGGTGGGGATGCGGCCGGGGCACCGGGCGACGTTCATCTTTGCGGACCCGTTCAGCGTGAACGGTGAGGCGCTCCTGCCCGCGCTGGCGCGGGCGCGGGCGATGTGCGATGCGGGCGGGGCCGGCGCGGCGGAGCGGCGGGGCGACATCGCGGGGGGCCGGCGCGGGATTGTGATGGGGGGGCTGGCCTCGGCCTCGCCCCGGCCGCGCGGGAACGGGTTGATCTGTCAGGACCGGGTTTTGCGCGACGGGCTGGTGGGCGTGAGTTTGGGCGGGGCGGTGCGGGTGGACCCGATCGTGAGCCAGGGGTGCCGCGGCTTCGGGCCGACGGTGGTGGCGACGAGCACGAAGGGGAACATCATCCGCACGCTGGCGGGGCGGCCGGCGTTGGATGTGCTCCAGGAGGCGATTGAATCGCTGGGGGAGGATGAGCGGCAGTTGCTCTCCAAGGGTGTGTTCGTGGGGCGGGTGGTGAACGAGTACAAGGAGCGGTTCGGGAGGGATGATTTTCTGATCCGCAACGTGGTGGGCGTGAGCAAGGAGGAGAAGGCGATCGCCGTGGCGGAGCGCGTGGGCGTGGGGCAGACGATCCGCTTTCACATGCGCGATGCCCGCACCGCGGCGGAGGACCTGGGCATGTTGATGGACGCTCAGCGCCTGCACAGCCCGCCCGCGGGGGCCCTGCTCATTTCATGCAACGGGCGCGGCAGCCGGTTGTTCGAGCCACCCTTGGGGCCGAACCATGATGCGCGGGCTCTGGCGCGGATGCTGCTGGGTGAGGCGCACGAGGCGGGGGAGCGGGTTTCCAAGGGCGGCAAAGGTGTTGATCCGCCGGCGACGCACCACCCCATGCCGCCGCTGGCGGGGTTCTTTGGCGCGGGGGAAATCGGGCCGGTGGGTGATGGTGTGTTTCTGCACGGGCACACGGTGTGCGCGGCGTTGCTGCGGCCCGCGGAGCCGCGCGCGGTGAGCCGTTAGCGATCCAAGGAACCGGTCGGCAGGCCCTTGCTTTTCCAGAGTCGTTCGATTTCTTCGAGGGGCATGGGCTCGATGGCGAGGCCGCCGGGCCAGATGCCGCGCAGGGTGCTGCCGGCAGGGTCGAGGAGTGTCTCGACGGGGTCGCTGCCTTCGGTCTGACGGCTGATGACCTTCCAGACGCCGCCGGGGGAGACGTCTTTGGAGATGGTGTCGCGCCGCAGGACGACGGCGCCGCTGGCGGTGTGATAGGCGTAGAAGCCGAGTTCGCCCTCGGTCTCGGAGCGCACAACGAGGCGCGGCAGGAGGAAGACCTCGGCCTGATTGAGGTAGCCCTCGGGTGGCACGGTGGGGCGGATGGTGCGCGAGGGCTTGCCGGGGACGTTGAGGAGCACGGTCATCTGCCGGCCGTCGCGCGTGCCGGTCTCGGTGAAGATTGATGGGGGCTTGCCGCTCCCGTCGCGGATGGCGGTCGAGAGGCTCCACGATTCGCGGGCGCGGTCGGCGGAGACGAAGTAGATGCCGCGGATGTCGTAGACCTGGAGCGTGGCCTGATCGCCGGCGGGTCCGGCGGAGCGCTGGAGTTGGCGGGCGCCGATCTCCACGAGGTAGCCCTCGGGGTTGGCGGGGCCGGGCCTGGGTGAACCGGCTTTGGGGTCGATCTGGGCGCGCGTGCCCTTGAAGAAGCGGATGGAACGGAAGCCGGCCTCATCGGCATCGGCGGGTGCGCCGGTGGATGCGGGGCGGAAGATGCGGAACCACTGGGTGGCATCGGCGGGCGATGCGGGCGGGGCGACAGCCGCGTCGTAGGCGGCGGGCGTGAGCGCGGAGAGAAATGAGGCACCCGTGAGGACGGCGGTGCGGCGGGAGTCGGCGAGGCGCAGCGGGTCGCTGAACCGGGCGGTGGCGATGGTGAGTTCGTAGATGCGCTGAGCGCCGGCGGTGAAGGCCGCGTCGGCGCAGAGGAGTTCGAAGATGCAGAAGGAGTCGGCGGTGGGCTGGAAGACGGTGTAGCCGCGCCGGACGGTGGCGCCCGCGCCACCGGGGCCGCCGGGGAGCGTGATATACGCGCGCTCGGCGGGGAGAGGGGCAGGCCCCGCGGATGAGCCGGGCACGGCGAAGTTGGGGGTGCGGGCGGTGATCTGGCCTTTGACCGCGATGGTTTCGCCGGTGCGCTGGTCTTTGATGGTGCTGGCGCCCATCACGTCGAGGAGGGTGCGATCGAGCCATTGGGTGGGCGTGGCCGTGGCGGGGGAGACGCGCGAGGTGGAGACCACAATGCGCCAGGTGCTGTCTGGCGCGATGAGTTGGATGGTTGTGGCGGGCCCGGCTTGGGAGGTTTGGATGGTGGCATCCAGCGGGGCCTTGAAGGTGAGGCCCACGGACTCGAGGTGAAGGGGTTCGTCGGCGAAGTCTGCGGAGACGACCTGGGTGTGGACGGCTTCGGAGGCTGGGGGGGGAGGAGGTGCGGACTTGGTTTGGGCCGGGCAGAGGGGCGCCAGCGCGGCGAGGGCGAAGGACGCAACGGTGAGCGCAAGGAGCGGCTTCATGGATGATGCTATCGGCGTGGAGGCGCCGTCAGCCGTGAGCGGATGGCGGCGAGCCGGAGGCGGAAGGTGGAAGTCTGGTCAAGAAATCTTTGGTCGAGGCCCGAACAGGGGGTTGACCGCAGGGGATGCGGTTCTATCCTTCCCGACTCGCTGGACCCCGCGCAGGGTGAGCGAAGAGTTCTTCGGAACGCACTTGGCGGCGCGGCGAGCGCGGCCGGGTGGATGAGAAACCCGCGATGGATGCGGGTGCCAAGCAGGGCCGATCTCGGTCCGGTTGGAACGGCAAGCCTGCCCACAACTGCGAGCCCTGTGCTCGGCTGGTGGGAAGAACAGGCCGCCGGAGTGGGTGTGTCGCCTCGTGTGGGGGTCGTGTGTTGGCGGTTTGGTGTGTGTGGGCATCGTTTTCACGGAAAGCACGCATGACGGGCGGCAAGATTCGAATCCGGATGGAAGCCTACGACCACATGGCCCTCGATGCCTCCGCGAAGGAGATCGTTGAGCAGGCCAAGCGCACCAACAGCAAGGTGGCCGGGCCGATCCCGCTGCCGACGCGCGTGGAGCGCTACACGGTTCTGCGTTCGCCGTTCATCGACAAGAAATCGCGCGAGCAGTTCGAGATCCGCACGTACAAGCGGATCATCGACATCATCGAGCCCAACGCGCGCACGGTCGAGGCGCTCAACCGGCTGGTGGTGCCGGCGGGCGTGTTCATCAAGATCAAGGCATGATGTTCCGGGGCCGGGCGCACGAGTGCGTCGCGGCTCCTTGTGTTTGATACGGGCGGAGTTCGGCAGAGGCGGCAGATTCGGACAGGTGTACCTATGGCCTTCACGATGATCGGAACGAAAGTCGGCATGACGCGGGTGTACACGCCCGAGGGCGTGAGCGTGCCCGTGACCGTAATCGCCATCACCGACAACACCGTGACGCAGGTGCGGACGGTGGAGAAGGACGGCTACTCGGCGGTGCAACTGGGGGCGGGCAAGATCAAGGCCCGCAACTCGACGATCCCTGTGATCGGGCACGATGCAAGAGCGGGCGTGGAGGCACAGCGCTACCACCGCGAGTTCCGCTGCGAGCCGGCGGAGGCGGGCAAGTTCAGCCTGGGCCAGACGCTGACGGTGAAAGAGTTCGAGGCCGTGCCGTACGTGGATGTGATCGGCACGAGCAAGGGCAAGGGCTTTCAGGGCACGATGAAGCGGCACCACTTCAAGGGCATGTTCGCCAGCCACGGCACGGAGCGCAAGCACCGGTCGCCCGGCTCGATCGGCTCGCTCTGCTCCAACCGTGGTTACGGCGGCGGTCTGGCCAAGGGCAAGCGCATGGCCGGGCACATGGGGCACACCCGCGTGACGTGCCGCTCGCTGGATGTGATCCGCGTGGACAGCGACAACGGGCTGCTGCTGGTGAAGGGCGCGGTTGCGGGCCCCAACCGCGGCATGGTGATGATCCGCACGGCGGTGCGGCTGTACAAGAGCAAGGCCAAGAAGGCGGCAGCGAAAAAGGGTTGATCGATGGACGTTCCCGTCTTCAATAAAAAGGGCGCCGAGGTGGGCAGGCTCACCATCGACGAGCAGAGCCTGGGCGGCGAGGTTCAGCCCGCGCTGATCAAGCAGGCGTATGTGATGTATCACGCGAACCTGCGGCAGGGTTCGAGCCGCACGAAGAACCGGCGCGAGGTTTCGGGCTCCACCCGCAAGATCTACAAGCAGAAGGGCACCGGCAACGCACGCCACGGCGACCGCAAGGTGAACCTGATGAAGGGCGGCGGGCACGCCCACAGCAAGAAGAAGACGCGCGAGGACTACCGCCTGGAGATGCCCAAGAAGATGCGTCGCAAGGCCAACCGCAACGCGCTGCTCGCCAAACTGGTGGACAACGAGGTGCGGATCATCGACGACCTGAAACTCACGGCCCCCAAGACCAAGGAGTTCGTGTCGTTCCTTGAGGCGATCAAGGTTGACAAGCGGGCCCTGGTGGCGGTGGCCGCGGACGCGACGACAACGCGGCAGGCCGGGAAGAACCTGGACGAGGTGACCCTGTGCCGCGCCGACCAGTTGACGGCGTTTGAGATGCTCAACCACCGGTACCTGGTGATCTCGAAGGCGGACCTGCAGGCGTGGCTGACGGGCCCGTCGTCGCAGACCGGCAAGGACGCGAAGGTGAGCCCGCTGGGGGCCAAGCCGGCCGCGAAGCCGACAGCGAAGAAGGAGGCTGCCTGATGCACGCGATTGATGTGATCAAGCGGCCGCTGCTGACGGAGAAGAGCACGTTCATCATGAACGAGCGCGGGCAGTACACGTTCGAGGTCGATCCTCGTGCGAGCAAGGTGGAGATCAAGAAGGCGGTCGAGACGCTGTACAAGGTGAAGGTGGAGCGTGTGAACACGTCCATCAAGCGCGACAAGACGAGGCGGCTGAAGTACGGGACGATCTTCGGCAAGTTCAGCAAGAAGGCGATCGTGCGGCTGCAAGAGGGGCAGACGATCGAGTTGTTCTGAGCGGAGAAGAAGGCACGAA
>CAZNEU010000424.1:0-6534 GCA_964571915.1 uncultured Phycisphaeraceae bacterium | reverse complement strand
CAGCCCGCGGATCAACCCGTGCGCGCTCTCGTTGCGGAACTCCAGCGTGTACTCGCCGATCACCTGCCCGCTCTCGCGGTCGCCCGTGGCCGCGAGCGGCTTGTAGAAGAACGAGCGGCCGCGCAGGGGCAGCACCTCCACACGCGACGAATCCAGGAACAGCACCGTGTCCCCCGGCATCCAGCGGCTCAGCAGCACGCGGCAGGCGCCAAAGTCGCTCTCGTACACGCTCACGAGGTCGCGGAAGCGCGTCTCGCTGGGCGTGGCCGTGCGGGCCGCCGAGAGAAACCCGTTGATCCGCCGCTTCATGGCCCCGCCCACCACGATCGTGTCGATGCGCCCCTGGCTCTGCTCCCAGATGGTGCGCATGGCCGTGTTGATGAGGGCTTCGTTGAGGTCCGTTCCCGCGCCCCCGCCGGCGGGGAAGCCGCCGGTGTTGGGCACAAACTGATTCGTGCTCACGCCGGGGATGATGCCCGAGAGCGTCCGGCGCGTGGTCGAGTTGCCCTGCGGGTTGCTGGGGCTGGCCACGCCGTTGAGCACGCAGTTCTCCAGGTCTCTCAGCAGTTCGCGCAGCCGCTCCTGCTTCTGGTAGTCCAGTTCATCCGCCACGGCGATCTGGCGGCTGGCGAGCATGCTGCCGCTCACCTCCACCCCGGCCGTGAAGATCTGCGTGTAGTTGCGCTTGCGCAGGCGGTTGGTGAACCGCGCATCGGGCCGGTCATCACCCTCCAGCGCGGCGTTGCCGAGGATCGTGAGTTTGAGCGTGTTGCTCAGGTTGCTCGCGGGCGTGGAGCCGTAACGCCGCACCACCGTGAGCACATTGCCCGCCACACTGGACACGAACATGACCTCGCGGGCACCAAAGGGCCGCACCTGGTCGCCCGCGCGGAAGCGCGAGCCGTTGGCCACCGTGATCGCCGTCGCGTCCTGCGCGTTGGGCGTGAAGGTGGTCTGGTTCACCGTGTCGGTGTTGGGGAGGAGTTCATCCTCGATCCACTCGTGAACGGTGCTGGCCGCGGGGCGCTTGGCATCGCCCAGATAATCGAGCAGCGGCGTCTCGAAAGGGCTGACGATCCCGATGATGTCGCCGACATCCTCGGCGAGTTCGGGCAGGTCCACTCCCGCGGCGTACGTGGATTTTCCGGTGAACGGCATGGCTCAAACTCCTTGTGTGGTGCGAGGGAGACAACTGGTCCTGAGTCCTGGGTGCTGGGTCCTGGGTCCTGAGTCCTGAGTCCTGGGTGCTGGGTCCTGGGTCCTGGGTGCTGGGTCCTGGGTCCTGGGTGCTGGGTGCTGGGCCTTTGAACTGTGAACTGTGTGCTTTGAACTTGTTCTTCTGCCTTCCTTCCGCTGTGGCCCTGTGCAAATGTGCCATGTGGCCCTGTCACGTCTCACGCCGCGCCCGCAGATAATCTCTCACCGCCCGCGGGTCGCCGCCGGCAGCACGCAGTGCCAGCGCGGCCAGGTCTTCCGCACGCGGCTCGCCCCCGCCTCTGGGCGCGCTCGTGGCGCCCGTGCTGCGCGTGCCGCCCACGAACAACCCCGGTCGCCGCTGCCGCAACTCGGCCACGGCCTCGCCCACGTTGCGCTGCGGCGTTTCGGCGATGTCTCGCTCGACGATCGGCATGGCCAGCGCCACATCCGCCGCGCCCGCACTGCGCAGGGCCCGCTCGATCTCGCGGAGGCGCTCCAGCCTCTCCAGCGCGGCCACGGCCCGGGCAAGTTTCTCCTCCAGCGATGCCAGCCGCGCCGCGAGCAACGCGGCCGCATCACCCTCACTCGCCACGCTGGGCTGGAGCGCGCCCGCCGGGGTAACAGGTGGCGGGGGCGGGGGCGGGGGGTTGATATCCGGTGTCGCGTCTCCATCAACAAGGCCTTCTCCGGGCATGGTCGTTCTCCTGTGTGTGCTGCTTGGTCCTGAGTCCTGAGTCCTGCGTCCTGGGTCCCGAGTCCTGAGTCCTGAGTCCTGGGTCCTGAGTCCTGAGTCCTGCGTGCTGAGTCCTCTGAACCGGGCACGCTGATTGCGATGCCTTTATTTGGCCATTTGCCATTTGCCATTTGGCCATTTGTCTCACACCACTCCCTCATCCGCCACGCCATAGCCCAACTCCGTCCGCACCTGCTCCGCATCGATGCCGACCTCCAACTTCGCCTTGGCCTCCTGCAACTGGCTCTGCGGCGTCTGCGGCAAGGGGTCGCTCCACTCCACCTTCACGCGCCGGTCCTCCTCGCTGGTGCGCAGCACGCCCGCGTGGTCGAGCGCGCCCAGCACCAGTCGGCACGCCTGCGCGATGCCGCGCCCGTAGAGCAGCCGCTTGCGGTTGGTCCGCGTCAGCACGCCGCCCAGCGTGAGCCGCAGCGCGTTCTCGCTGGTGAGGTTGCCCACCTTGGCCTGCACCACGCCCGTGGCCAGCGGCGGCAGGCTGCTGGCCTTGTCCATCGCATCGCGCACCTGCTCGATGTGGCGGTCTTCGCTGGGGCTGGCGGCATCGCCGCCGAAGGCCTCGATGCTGGCGTGCGGGTTGTCGGTCATCCAGAGTTGGCCGGGGCCCACGGGCTGCTTGTCGAACCCCTCGATGCCCTTGGCCAGGTACATCTTGAAACTCTGGAGCGTGACCCGGTTGGCCCGGTCCGACAATCGCGTGTTGAGTTCATCCTGCAGCGGGATCAGCGGCTCCACATCGCTCAGCCCCGCGTACGCGAACGGCTGGCTGATGTTCTGAATGTGGACCACCGGCACCTCGCCGGGGCAGACGGTGTTGGGCTCATCCAGCACAAGGCGGGCCTTGGTCGCGCCCCGGCCATGCGCCGCGGGCTTGCCCGCCGCGCCCTCCTGCTCCTCCTCGTACACGTGCCGGCGCGTGCCGGAGAGCACTTCCGCAATCACCACGCGCCCGCGCTCGGGCGTGTCGATCGTGGTGCGGATCAGGTACGCCTCCACACTCCGGTAGTCTCGCGGGTCGATCACCGGCACGCCGCGGCTCGGCTCGATCGGCTCAATCCGCAACCCCCGCGCCGCATCCACCGGCTCCGCCTTCCCCGCGGCACCCTCCAACGCGCTCGCCGCTCGCACCACCAGGTCCACATGCCCGTACACATGACCCAGCAGCGCGATATCTTGCAACAGCGCGGCACCGCCCGAAGCCTCCCACACCTCGTCCAGCACTCGCTGGATCAGCGTCCTTTTCGCGGGGTCCGCGGCGGCGGAGACCAGGCGAATCGGCCTTGAGAAGAGAAAATCGACCATCGCGTGGATGCGCCATGCGATGTCGTTCTCAACGACGATTTCACGTCGTGCCGCGCCCCGGTCATCCGCCGCCGCAGACCCCGCCCACCCACTCGCTCCCGGCCGCACGATGCGTGCGGGCAAGCCGCGCTCCTGAGCCAGGCGATACGCGCGGCCGTTCGCACTCCCGCCGGCGAACACGCTCCCTCCTGCCTCGGTCGATCGCAGCACCAGCGCGTTGCGGTAGTACGCCCACAGCATCCGCAGGCGCGGCTGAACAACCCGCGTGTGCTCATCCAGCAGCGAAGCCACACGCGCATCGCTCAACCCGTGCTCGCCCACGTCTCGGAAGTCGGCCGTGCGAATGTTCATGGCGTGGGCTCAGTGGTGTGGTGTGCGTGAGGGCGTGGACGGAAGACGAGGCGTGTTTCGCTCAGGTCCGAACCGCAACGCTGCGATGCGGACCGCATACCCCCGCCCGCCGGGCCGCGCCCGCGCGCGCAAACGCGGCCGCGCGATGAACCCGCCCGCACGTGAGCAACGACGGCAAACCTGCGGATCACACGCGAGAATCGCGCGCGAACGCGCCGCGGCCATCGCGCTCAGATTTTCTTGCGGCGGCATCAGCACCACAGACCACCCCGCGCGCACAAACACGCGCCCAGCGGGTGGTCCGCTTTGGGTACCCCCACTCTCCGAGTGGGGTTGTTCTGGGTACCCCCACTCTCCGAGTGGGGTCTTTGCCTTGTTCCGTGTACCCCCACTCTCCGAGTGGGGCGCTGGGTGCTCCGGCGGTCCCCGCCGGTCTTCCATGCCCCTGCTCCCGCCTGCGATTACGGCACGGGCGCGTCCGGGTCGGGCGTATTGACCCGGCGCATCATGCGATGGATGACATCGCGCTTGCCCTCGGGCTCATGGCACGCCGCGCCGCCCCTCACCCCGCCAAAGCCGCCGCCAGCCGCTGGTTGAGCGCGTGCCCGGACCTGTGCGCCATCACACGCCCGTGGATCGGCCGGCCCGCAAGGGCCAGGTCGCCGATCACGTCCAGCACCTTGTGCCGCGCCGGCTCATCCGCAAACCGCAGCACGTTCTCGATCGGCCCGTGGGCGCCGAGCACCAGCACATCGCGCGGCTGAAGGTGCGCGTGCATCTTCGCCATCGCCATCAGGCGGGCCTGCCGCTCCGTGCAGAAGGTTCGCGCCGGCGCGATCTGGGCCGCGTACAGGTCCGTGTCGGGGCGCGCGTGGTTCACCTCGAAGAAGGCCGCCTGGGCCGCGATCGGTTCGCCCGCGTCAAACTCCAGCGTGTACGACACCGCCAGCGTGGGGGCCGCGGGCTCGCGCCCGCCCTCAAAGGGCAACGCCTGAATCCGCGCGGCACCCTCACGCAGGTAGATCGGCTCACGCACGCGGATCGGCTCGCACGGCGGCGCACCCGCCAGAGCCACGATGCCCGCCTTCAGGATCGCGTCGGTGAAGGGCCGCGCCGACCCGTCCATCATGGGCACCTCCGGCCCGCTCACGTCCAGCAGGCAATCACTCACCCCGCACGCCGCGAGCGCGCTCAGCACGTGCTCGATGGTCTGCACGCTGGGGGCCGGGCTGCCGCCGCGGATCTCACCGAGCGAGAGAACAGTCTGCCGCTCGCGCGCGATCACGTGCCTGTGCGAGACGGGAATCGCGGGTTGGCCTGAAAGATCGACACGCCGAAAGACCAGGCCGTTGCCGGGGCGTTCCGCGGGCCGGATCGTGAGTTCGCACACGGCCGGGCAGAAGAGGCCCACGCCCCGCAAATGCACGGGCTTGGCGATGGTCCGGGCCGGGATGGCGGAGAGTGGCGGCACGCGACAAGGGGGGCGGGCGCGGGGCTGGGGAAGTGGGGATGAGGCTGGGGGCGAAGCGGGCGGAAAGCCAAGCGGGCGGCGGGGCTCAGTCGTGCTCATGCTTCTGCTTGGCCGCCAGGGTCTTGCGGTCCAGCCCGGCGAACTTGCGCAGGATCGCGATCTGGCGGAAGGCCTGCCGTGCGGGCACCGAGGGGACGCCGAAGTGGGTCTCACCGGCCGGAACAGGGCCCATGACAGCCGTGAACGCCCCGATGCGGGCGTGGTCGCCCACGGTGATGTTGTCGGTGATCCCGGCGTGCCCGCCGATCATCACGCCCTCGCCGATGGTCACGCTCCCGGCCACGCCCGTGCAGCCGCAGATCAGGGTGTTCTTGCCGATGCGCACGCCGTGGCCGATCTGCACCAGGTTGTCGATCTTGGTGCCCGTGCCGATGACCGTGGGCCGGAACTTGCCCCGGTCGATGCAGGTGTTGGCGCCGACCTCCACGTCATCGCCCAGCACCACGTTGCTCATGTGCGGCACCTTGATGACCGCGCCGCCCTCGGTGGCCGGGCGATACCCGAAGCCGTCGGCGCCGATCACGGCGTTGGCGTGTACGGTGCACGCGCCGCCGATCTCGCACCCGTCGTACACCACCACGCCCGCCCGCAGCACCGACCGCGCGCCGATGCTCACGTTGGCGCCCAGCGAAACCCGCTCCACCAGCACCACCCCCTCGCCCAGCCGGCAGCCGGCGCCCACCACGCAGAACGGGCCGATGGTCGCCGTCGCGGGCATGGTGTCGCGCACGCCGGGGTCCACAATCGCCGTCGGGTGGATGCCCGCCGGGCCCGCCCGCGGCGGCGGCATGAGCACGTTCATGAGCGTGATCATCGCCAGGTCGGCATCGTCCACGATGATGAGCGCGCGCCCCGGCGCGGCCGCGGGCCGTTGCACGCTGCGCGAGACCACCGCCGCGCCGGCCCTGGAGCCCCCCCACTGGTGGGCGTAGCGGTCGTTGCGGATGAAGGTGAGGTCGGTGGGCCCCGCCATTTCGATCGGCCCGAAGCCGCTGAGCACGACGTCGGCCGGGCCGATGAGTTCGCCCTTGAGCATGGCGGCCAGTTCTCCGCTGGTGGCCTTCACGCCCGGCGTGTCCGGGGCCGCACCGGCCGCGCTCGATCCGTTCGTGCCTTGCGTCATCGTGTGCTCCCGCGGGGGTTCTTGCAGCCTGGGGGGTCGCTCAGGGCTTGCCCACAGGCATCGGGGCGGCCGAGCCCACGCCCGACTTGAACTCGTTGTTCATCAGGCTCACCAGTTCGCCCGTGGCATCGTGAGCCTTGCCCACATACAGGAACCGCTTGAGCGAGATGGTCCGCTCGATGTCGGCACTGGGGCCCTGGGGCACCTGCACGCCCTCGTCGCTGGCGATGACCATGGTGTAGGCGTTCTGCTCGGCCAAGCGCCTGCTGGACGCGGTGA
>CAZNEU010000423.1:0-2438 GCA_964571915.1 uncultured Phycisphaeraceae bacterium | reverse complement strand
GGAACTGGGCGCCACCGTCTGCCTGCCCCCGCCCGCCGGCCCGCGCTGCGACGCCTGCCCGCTCCGCGGCTCCTGCGTGGCGTTCGCCAAGGGCAAGCAGGATCGCATCCCCAGGGCGAAAACCCTGCGCACGCCGCGCGTGATGCAATGCGCCGCCGTCGTCATCACCGACACGCGCGGCCGCGTCCTCCTCGAACAGCGCCCCGCCACCGGCATGTGGGCCGGCATGTGGCAGTGCCCCACGCTCGAGCGACCGGCAACCCTCCGTGCCACCGAAGTCGATCGGCCCGGCGATCGACTTCGGTGCTCCGCCCCGCCCCGCGCCGATGTCGAAGCCTTCGCCCGCATGCGCGGCTGCGCCGGGCCGGTCCGGCGCGCGGGCGCGTTCACGCACCAAACCACGCACCGCACGCTGCACTTCACGATCTACACCGCTGCCGCCGCGGCGTGCACGCGCAAGGCCGCGGGCCGCGTGTGGCGCACCCCCACCGCGCTCGTCGATCTAGGCATGAGCAACGCCGCTAAGCGCGCGCTCAGTGTGGTCCGGGTGGTCCGGCGATCCCCGCCGGATTCCTGATGCCCTCACCTCCGCCGCCGCGCCGCACCCACCAGCACGCCCAGCCCCACCATCGCCGCCGCGCCCGGCCCTGGGATGTTGCTCACGATGACGGCATCAAACTGGGCGATGCCGTCTGTCGCCCCGTCCGCAAACGCGAACACGCCCACCGCATCAAACGGCGCCTGCCACCGCACCAGAAAGTTGTCCGCGTTCGTGTTGGCCGTCCACCCCAGATCAAAGATCAGGATCGGCGTCCCCTCCGCCGTGTTCCCCATCGCGTCGCGGAAGAACATGCGGTAATCCAGCGCGCCGGCGCTCAACAACTGGCTGCCCGAATCGCCGATGGGGTCGAAGTCCGCGTACCGCAGCGTCAACGAGAAGACATCCGCAAACCGGAACGTGCCGGTGAAGTCCGGCGTCGCCATGAACTCGCCCAGGCCCGTGTGGTCGTGGTCGGGGTCCGCGTGGCTGCTCGCCACCGTCGCGCTGTCGGTCTCCCAGTACAGTGATTCCGCGCCCGCGTAAGCGTCCGCGCCGTTCGCACGCGTCTCCAGCCGCGCGTGGTCCGTTACAAAGTCCCAGTCCACCCGATCCGCGAACGCGGGACGATCCGGGTTCTTCTGCACGAACCCCGGGTTGTTCGCGCCCCCGTTGGCAAAGATGCGGTCGATCTGCGCATCCGTAACCTTCGCCTTGGTCTTGCCGATCGCGCTGAACGCGAACGTCTGTCCGGTCTTGAACATCAGGTTGTCCGCGTTCTCCGATTCCAGTCCGTTGGGCGAATCGTTCCCCGAGAGCGCAGGCCCGTTCAGCAGCATGTGCCCAAGTTCGTGCGCATATGTGCTGCTCACCGCCGCGTTCGCCACACCAAACCCGTCTTTCCGCGGCACCACACCCCCGAAGTTGTGCGACTGGCTCGCCAGCCCGTTGGGCGCATCCGCCGCATACTGCTGCACGTAGTACGAGTTCACCGTCTTCGCATCCGCGCTGCGCGAGCGCTCCTTCATCCCGTCATCGCCCGCGTCCTGGTCCAGCGGCCACGCCGTGTTGGGGGCACCCCCCGCACCGTCCAAGGCCAGCGTCCCCGTCTCGCTGCGGACCACCGAAATGCCCATCTGCGCATAGGCCTTGTTCGTGTTGTCAAAGTCCCGGGCCACGTTCGGCATCGCCGCCACGCCCAGGTTGTCCGACACCGTCGTCGTCCGCATGTTCACCTGCCGCGTGCTCCGATCAAACGGATCGAACGTCTGCGTTGTCCCGTTCATGGCCGGGTGCCGCACGTCCACCCACCCCGCCCACTCGTGGCCAAACTGGCCCGTTGCCGGGTTGCTCCGGTAGCCGATGTACCCCTCGCCCGGCATCGGCACGCGCAGACCCGCAAACCGTTCCGCCACGATCGCGCCGTCCGCTGGCAAGCCCGCGGCCAACACCAGCACCAGGCCCGACAGACCAACGCTCGCACGCTTCGTGTTCATCGCTCGTTCCTCAATCAGCCCTTCCCACGGCCGCACCAGTCGCGCGGCACCACGCACCGCCCACGACGGCTCCAACACACTCTACCCGCAATCAACGCCGCCGCAAGCAAATATCCCCGCCCATACTCAATGTTGCCCGTCGCAACGCACCCGTGTACCCCCCGGCGTACGAACAGAGTGCGATCACTCGCGCCGCCGCGTCTCATCCCAACGGGTTCACGATCCGCACGCCGTCCACCACCGCATCCACGCGGCCGGGCAGATCCTCCGAGTAGAGCGTCGTCACCCCTGCGTGCTTGCACGACGCGATGATGAGGGCATCAAAATACTGGACTCGCGTGCGCTGTCGGATGTCGATGGCGCGATCCACCAACTCGGGGTCGGGCAGGGCGATCGTCCACTCC
>CAZNEU010000422.1:0-3740 GCA_964571915.1 uncultured Phycisphaeraceae bacterium | reverse complement strand
GCCGCCGTGGCAGACCAGACAACCCGCCGCGGCCATGGCGTTGAAGCCGTTGCGCTGGTTGGGCGTGAGCGCGGCGGGGTTGCCGCCAGCGGCGAGGTCCGCGGGGGTCTGGTTGGGCACGAGCGTGCGCTCGTAGGTGGCGATGGCGAGGGCGATGCGGGCCGCGGAGATGGTTTCGGTGCCGAACGCGGCCTCGAAAAGTTGCGGGTAGCGCGTGTCGGGCGTGAGCAGCGCGGCCACATCCGGCGGCAGAGCCGTGGCGAGGGCGAGCGGGCGGCTGGTGCGGAGTTTCTCGTTGATCTGCGGCCAGTTGCGGTTGGAGTGGGCCATCTCCACGTCGCTCAGCGGCGGGCCCACGGCCTGGCTCTCGAGGCTGCCGCCGTTGGGGATGACCACCGCGCCGGTCTCGGGGTCGGTGAACGTGGTGCGGGCGCGACCATCCCAGAACGTGTCGGGCGCGTAGGCGGCGGTGAACACGCTCATGCCCGTGCGGCCGGTGCCCTGCACGCCGGTGCCGAAGACCGCATCGCGCTGGTAGTCGTTGGCCCCGTCAGCCTGGATCACGCCGGGTGAACCGAAGACATCGTCGGGCGTGTTGAAGAGGCCGTCGAAGCCGGGCGTGCGGAGGCTGCGTGCGTCGGCCCCGCCGCGCGTGGCGGTGTGGCAGGAGCCGCAACTCATGGCGTTGTTGGCGGCGAGTTGCTCATCCCAGAAGAGCATCTTGCCCAGGGCGCGTTTGGCCTCGGTGATGGGGTTCTGCGGGGGCACGGGCGGGGGCAGAAGGGGCGGGGGCAAGGGCGGCGGCCCGGGCTGGGCGAAGGCCGTTGAGCAGGCAGCCGCGGCGAGGCAGACGGCCAGGGTTGTGCTACGGGTGGTCATTCGCGGCTCCTTGCTTGCAAGAGTCTGGATGCAATACGGCGGGAATCAAGGACGATTGCTCGCGGAGCGGGCTTGCGGGACAGGCGCGAGAGAAAAATGGACCTGCGCGCGAAGATGGGGGGATCGCTACTTCCGTGCGTGGGCCTCGGGCGTGAACCAGTTCTCCGCGAAGGGCTGGGCATCGACCATCTCGATCACGACCAGACTCGGCGGGGGCGGTTGCCGTGGCCCGCCCCCCCCACCCCCCCCACCCCAGCCACCGGGGCCGGGCCGACCACCACCACCGCCCGGGCCACCCATGCCGCCGGGACCGCCCGGACCACCACCACGGAAATCGGGTGGACCATCCATGAAGCACGGCGGCGGGCCGCCCATGCCGGGAGGAGGACCGCCGGGGACCGGCGGACCACCCGGCGGACCACCCTGGCGACCACCGGGAGGACGCGGGCCGCCCATGCCGGGAGAAGGACGATCGGGGCCGCGCGGCTCCACGCCGTCGGGACGAGGACTGCCGGGGACCGGCGGACCACCCGGCGGACCACCCGGGCCGGGGCCCTTCATCTCGGGCCAGTGCATCTCCATGCGCCGGACGAGTTTCGTGTCTTTGTCAAACCACAGTTCGATGCGGAGCGGTTCGGGGCCGCCGATGCTCTTGCGCGTGGCGGTGAGGCGGTTGCAGAGTTCAGCCATGCCGGGGAGCGGCGCGGCCTCGACGCGGTTGGTGGCGTACTCGGTCTTGAGCGTTTCGAGCACCGACTCGACGGAGCCGAGCAGGACTGAACTCTCGCCCGAATCGAGCCAGCGGGGGCGGCCGCGCTGGGCGTTGAGGCGGTCGGTGGTGCCGTCGGGGCGGATGGTCCATTCGCCGGTGTCGTCGCGCCCGAAGGCCAGTTCGCCGCGCGGCGTCTGGAACCGCACGACGTAGCGGTCGGAGGAACGCACGTCGATGGTGCCCTTGGGGGCGTTCTCGGGCTGCCTGCCGCCGGGGCCGAAGATGGACATCTCGTAGCGCCGGTCGCCCGCGGCACGGGCGGCATCGAGCGACGACTCGATCATGGAGGTGGCCGTGGTGGTGGTGGGCCAGAGGAGGAAGGCGGAGGCGGCCAGGGCTGCCGCGGCGGCGATGCCGGTGAAGGCGCGGAGCGGGTGGAAGGTCCAACGCCGCGCGTGTGAGGCGGTGCCGGCGGCCGCGAGCGACCGCATGACGGCCTGCACGCGCTGCTCCTGACGGAGCGGCTTGTCGTGGTGCAGGAAGCCGAGCACGCCGTGGATGAACTGCTCGCGCGCGGTCTCCTTGGCGGAAGACCGCCCTGAGGCCTCGAACGAGTCGTGATGGTCGGCTGGGTGGTTGGTGTTCATGGGGGGCTCAGTTCAGTTGGGTGCGGCGGGCTGGAAGCACTCGGCGAGGAGGTCTCTGGCCCGCTGGATGCGTTTCTTGACGGCCTCTTCGCCGGCGCTCACGGCGAGGGCGATCTGGCGGAGCAACATGCCCCGTGCGTAGGCCAGTTCGATCACCTCGCGCATCTTGTCGGGGAGTTTGGCGAGGCAGTCTTGCAGCGATTCGGCACGCCCGCGGAACGAATCGCCGGGGCGTGAGGAGAGCGTGTTGAACTCGGCCTCGAGGGCCTCGAGCACCGCGGGCTCGCACGAGAGCACGCCGTGGTTGGCGGTTTTGCGGCGGTGGGCCAGCACAAGGTTGGAGGCGATGCCGCGCAGCCACGGGCCGAAGGGGCGGGCGCGGTCGTAGTCGTCAAGGCGCTTCCAGGCGACGAGCATGGTCTCCTGGAAGAGGTCGTCAACCACTTCGTGCCGCCACACCAGGCTGCGCAGGAACGCGGCCAGCATGTCGGCGTGCTCACGCACGAGGATCTCGAAGACTTGGCGGCCAGAGGGGTCGGGCATGGGGTGATCCGAGGAGGACGGGTGGGGGAAGGGCGGCGGCCCCCGCACGGTATTGTCGGTGGGTCTGGCCGGGGGGACACGAATCCCCGCCACGGGCCCTGGCGATCTCGCGCGTGGCAACGCCGGTTTACTGGCACGGCTGGCTGCACACCGTACACTTGGGGTACATGTCTGCCGCGCCGCGCTATCCCGATCTGCGTGCCTGCGAGGGTCTGCGTCTGAGCGCGGATGAGTTTTTGGCATTGGGCGAGACAGACCACCGACTGGAACTGGTGGATGGAGTGGTTGTAGTGTCGCCCAGCCCGCAGCCGTTGCACCAGGTGATCGGTCGCCGGTTCATGCACCAGATGCTCTCGCAGGAAGCGTCGCTGCCGGGCCTGCAGGTCTTCTACGAGACCGACATCGTGCTGGCGCCGCGGCTGGTGTATTGCCCGGACATCTGTGTGTATGCGCCCGGCCGGCTGGCGGGCATTCCCTCGCGGCTTGACCTGCCACCGGACCTCATCGTGGAGATTCTTTCACCCGGCAACAAGCCCAAGGACCTGGTGACGAAGCGCGACGACTACGAGAAGCACGGGGTGGGCGAGTATTGGGTGGTTGAACCAACGGACGCGGGCATCCGCGTCTTTCGCCGGACCGGCAGCGTCTTCACGCTGGATGCCGCGCCCGGCACGGTGGTCGAGAGCCGCGCCGTGCCGGGGTTGCGTGTGGACATGGCCGCGGTGGGGCGCGACATCAAGCTGATCGACTGACGCTCACACGATCAACGCCCTCACCGCCACAAGCGACGCGACGCTCACGATGAGCCACAACACCACGCCCAGGGCCAGGGGCCGCCACCCCGCCGCGGCCAGGGCCTTGCGCGAGAGACCCGTGCCGATCAGGAAGAGGGCGACGGTGAGCAGCACCTTGCCGAGCCAACGCAGCCCCTCCGCGATCGAGGCACCAGCGGGAAGCCA
>CAZNEU010000421.1:0-6347 GCA_964571915.1 uncultured Phycisphaeraceae bacterium | reverse complement strand
CCACGCAACTTCGCCACCGTGCGGGCGAACAACTACGCCGTGGCCGCCAGCAGCGGCACGCCCGCCCTGGGCGTGGACCGGTTCCCGCTGCGGGTCACGATTGTGGTGAGTTTCACGGCGCCGGGCGCGACGAGCGCGGAGGAGATGGCCCGGGTGGATTTCATCGTGCCGCCGTGAGGAGGCGTGAGGCATCAGGCGTAAGGCATCAGGCGTGAGGCATCAGGCGTGAGGCATCAGGCGTGAGGCATCAGGCGTGAGGCGTCGGGCATCAGTGCCTGGACTCAGGACACAGGACTCAGGACTCAGGACTCAGGACACGCTCGGAGGCACCGGACACGCCCCATGACCCGCTCGCCCCCCCCACTTCATCGCCACTCGCGCTCGATTTTCGCCAGCCGGCGCGCGGTGGTGTCGGTCCTGGCCATGATGTTCCTCGTGCTCTTCGGTTCGCTGGGCCTGGCCATGACCATCTCCAGCAAGGGCAACCTGCGCACCGCCAGCACGCAACTGCACGTATACAAGGCCCTGGGCGCCGCCGAAACCGGCCTGGCCGTGGCCAAGGCCCGCCTGCAAGAGGCCGCGAGCCGCTTCATCGTTGATCGCGGCACGGTGGACGGCTCCTATGGGTCCAAACTCTGGGCGGGCACGCTCAGCGCGGGCGACGGGCAGAGGACCGTGCTCGCCCCGCCGAGTGGTTTCGCGGAGTCGTCGCTGCCCGCGGGGATCGCACAGGCCGTGGTGAACGTACACGCGGCGGACAGCAACACGATCGCGGTTGCGGGGCTGGCCAGTTCGCCCGCGATATCCAGCGCCCCCGCGGGAACGGACGCGAGCGCGTACGCCGCATCCAACTGGGTGATAACTGCACCGGTGGCCATCGGGGGCGCATCGGCCGACGGGGCCCTGAACGCGGCGTTTCAGATCACCTATGCGCCCCTGGCCAACGGCACCGACATCCGCATCATCGCCACCGGCTTCAGTTCGCTGGGCTCGGGCGGCTCGGGCTATTCATTCAGGAGCCACGCGGCCACGGCGGATCGCGCGCTCACGCGAACAATCTCGCAGGACTTCCGCATCGTGAAGCGGCCGCGGCACGCCGTGCTCAGCCCCTCGCGGGTGCTGATCGGCAAGAACGTGCAGATCACCGGCGACCTGGCGACGCGCTACGACGAAACGACTTTCGAGGACGGCGCACCCGCGCGCGTGAAGAGCGATTTTTACGGACTGCACACCACGCTTGATGACATTGTGGATGCGTTCTACGCGGGTGTGGCCGCCAGCGACATCGACGGCGACAACCGCCTGCGCACGGCCCACGCTGGCGAGGCCGCCGGCCTGCCGACGGCGTCCACGAACCCGAGCCTCTTCGCCGACGGCGCGGCTCCCTTCGCCGACGCAACGCGCGACGGGTATGTGGATGACTTCGATCTGTTCCTGAACTTCTACGGGTCCGACGACGGCACCGGGCGCAAGCGTGTGGACCTTGCCAGCGTGGCCGTGCCCGACACCGACCTGACGTACCTCATCGACTCCGCCGTGGCGGACCGCAACCGCAACATGGTGTTCGGCTACACCGATGCCAACAGCAACAGCCGGCGCGACGCGACGGAGGCGTTCCTGGACAACGATGACGTGGTGCTGGGCTACCTCGACCGTGTCATCGACTACAAGGACCAGTACGCCAAGGTGCGCGGGTCGCTCTCGTTCAAGGCCACCAGTTCTCAGTGGCTGGCCGATCAGGGGAGTTACAAGAACGTCATCAACGGGCCCATCAGCGCCAAGCCGGGCCAGGCCCCCGTGAGTTTCGGCGTGCCCGACAGCGCCCTGCCCACGATCGACGCCTCCACCTTCGCCAACCCCCAGGCCACGCTGAGCGCCAAGGCCACCGGAAGTTTCAACGCGCAGGTGGGCACGCAGATCGGCTGGAGTTCCGCCGATCTGGCCAACTACCCCTCGGCCAACAACCAGCCGGGGCAACCGCAGTTCTGGCGCGGCAACCTTGACAACACCATGGTGAAGGCCGCGACGGGGCAGGACCTGTGGGAGAAGATGCCGTTCAACTCTCCCGCGTTCACCGACTACTACATCCGCCCCCGCTACGTGAAGATGACGTTCATCAACGCCGCGATTCCCAAGGGCAGCAACGCCCTGTTCGTGAACTGCAAGTTCATCGGCGCGACAAAGGTGGATTGCGAGACGGGCAACACCAACAGCAACTGGAACCTGTACGGCCGCCTGAAGTGGGACAGCGCCGCGGCCAGGCCGGTGCCCTACACCGACCCCCTCGACAAGTCCGACTTCCTGCGCTACACCACCGGGATCGTCAGCGACGGGCCGGCCAACTACGCCGACTTCCCCGACCCGCCGGTGATCGCCGGGCAGGTCCGCACGGGCGCGGCACGCGACACGAAACTCTACTCGAACAACCTGCGCTTCCACAACTGCGAGTTCGTGGGGTCCATCGTCGCGCCCACGCCCAGCACCTTCACGCACGTGCGCAACAAGGTGCAGTTCACGGGCTCCACACGGTTCCGGACGATGACGACCGACTCGAACGAGGCGACGGCGGCCAACTTCAGTTCCTCCGACGTGGCTGACCTCAAGAAGAGCGCGATGATCCTGCCCAACTACTCGGTGGACATCGGCACGTTCAACAGCCCGACCGATTCATACACCGGGTTCAACCCGCCCGCACCGCAGAGCGTGCAACTCACGGGCACCGTCATCGCCGGGGTGCTCGATGCCCGCGGCAACACCACCATCGACGGCTCGCTCATGCTCACCTTCGACCCCACGCCCGGGCAGGGTCCGCTCGCGTACTTCGGCCAGACGGTGGGCAACCCCGCGTTGTTCAACACCTCGCTGGGCTACTTCGGCGCTGAGGACGGCGACGGCGAATCGCTGGACCCCGAGACGCTCCCTCTCGAGGGCGGCGTGAAGATCGTGGGGTGGGATTCGGACGGCGACGGCCTGGCGGACCTGCCGCACACGCCGCGCCCGAATGCGGCGCAGATCGCCAGCGGAGCGATCACTGCGGTGCCGTTCTACGGCTACGGGCGCGTGGTGGTGAACTGGAACCCCAACCTGCCGATGCCCGACGGCATCATGCTGCCGGTGCAGGCGGTGGCGCTGGCGGGGACGTATCGGGAGGGCCAGCGATGAAGAGCACAGGCATGAAGGCACGAAGCCGAGAAGGCACGAAGGCACGAAGGCACGAGGGCACGGCGGACGGGACGTCCGCCCCACCAAAGCCAAGGCACGGGGGCACGAAGGCCCGGCGGGCGTTCAGCCTCATCGAACTGCTCATCGCGCTCACGGTGAGCGCCACGCTGCTCACGGCCACCATGGTCGCGCTGGACGTGATGTTCAAGCGCTACTCGGCCATCAGCGACTCGGCCGGCTCGCACGTGGTGGCCCGCACGGTGATGCACCGGATGCTCTCGATGATCCGCACCGGCTCCGACTTCGGCCCCTTTCCCGCCGACGTGCTGGACACGGACCAGAACCCCGTGAGCAGCACGAGCATGGAGTTCGTGTCTGCGCAGGACGCGGCCGCGGGCACACGCACGCTCGCCCGCATCGAACGGCGCGACGCGGCCACCATCACGCTCGAGAGCGTGAGCACCGTGCAGCGCGGCCCCTATGCGCTCTGGCTCGTGATCGAGACCACCACACCCGCGGGCACCACGATCCGGGAACGCCCGCTGATCGACGGTGTCACCGCCGTCTCGTTCAACCTGCTGTATGACGTCGGTCCGCGCCTGCTGCGGGCCACCATCGACCTGTCCATCCAGCCGCGCAGCAGCCAGGTGGGTGAGTACGACGCGAACACGCGTCAATACACCGAGCGCCGCATGATGCAGGCTGACGTGGCGGATCAGGTGGTGCGGCTGGTGGCCTCTGCCGGCCCGCGCATGAACGACGGGGAGTGAGTCAGCGCTTCACTCTCAGCCGCCCGATCGCGCCCGGCAGGAGTTCCAGCAGGTCGGCGGCGAGCAAGCCCCCGCCGGCCTTGTGCGCTCGCGTCCACACGTCTGCCGCGCGGCCGTGCGCCCACACGCCGGCGCACGCCGCCGCGAACATCGCGTCGTTCGCGCCCGCCGCGAGCAACTGCGCGAGCAGGCCGCCAATCACGCCCGCCAGCACATCGCCCGTTCCGCCCGTGGCCAGGGCGGCGTTGCCCGTGCGGTTCACCCACACACGCTTGCCATCGGCCACCACGGTTCGCGGACCCTTGAGCACGACCACGGCACCCAAACATTCGGCCAAGGCCTGTGCCGCGGCCGCGCGGCTGGCGGGGTCAACCGGGTTGCCCGTGATGCGCAGGGCCGTCGCCAGGCGCTTCCACTCGCCGGGGTGGGGCGTGAGCACGAGCCGCCCGCACGCCGGGCGTGCCAGGGACGGGTCGGCTGCGATGGCGTTGAGTCCGTCCGCATCCACCACGATCGGACAGGCGGAGGCCCGCAGCACAAGACGCACCACGCCCACGGCACCGGCCTGCGTGCCCAGGCCCGGGCCGAGCACCACCACATCCACACCACGCACGGCATCCGCCAGACGCTTCGCCGCGCGGCGGGCAGCCACGCTGCCATTGGCGGCGCAGGGCAACGCGATGCCCGTTGCTGAGGGCACCAGGCGCAGCACATGGCCCACGATCGGCTCCGGGGCGGCGACCCGGCACAGGCCCACGCCCGCGCGGAGAGCACCGAGCGCGGCGAGCGCGGGGGCGCCGATCATGCATGTGGACCCGGCCGCGCACCCCCCCACCACCAGCACGGTGCCGAAGGTGCCCTTGTGCCCGCGTGGGGGCCGCGTGGGGAGCCGTGGGGTTTGGTGAAGCCGGTCTCTCGATGTGGGGCGTTTGACCATGACAAAGTTGCGAGGGGTGGAACGGCCCGCAACCGTGTGCGGGCTGGTACGGTATCGGTGCAGACCGCTGTGCGTGCGTATTCACCGACCCAACGGAGCCAGAGCCATGACCGTTTCTCGCCGCGATTTTCTCGCCTCAGCGGTTTCTGCCGCCGCGCTGGCCGGTGCCGCGGGGGCGGCCACGCCCGCGCTGGCCCGATTGATGCGGGCCGACGGCCCGAAACTCAACATCCTGATCCTCGGCGGCACGAGCCTGACCGGGCCGCAGATGGTGGCGTATGCCCGGACCCGTGGGCACAAGGTGACGGTCTTCAATCGCGGCCGCACGGAGAAGCGCAAGGGTTCGGTGGGCGATGATGTGGAGCGGTTGCTGGGAGATCGCGACCCGGCCAAGGGCGAGGGGCTCAAGGCCCTGGAGGGCAACCGGACGTGGGACGTGGTGATCGACACGTCGGGGTATTACCCGCGCATCGCACGGGCGAGCGCGGAACTGCTCGCCAAGCGCACCAGGCAGTACATCTTCATTTCCACGATCAGCGTGTACAAAGACGGAATGCCGGTGGGCAGCGACGAGACGGCCGCGCTGGCCACCATGCCCGACCCGACGAGTGAGAACACGGCGGGCGGGAAGCACTACGGTGCCCTGAAGGTGCTGTGCGAGAACGTGGTGCAGGAGGTGTACGGCAGGAACGCGTGCATCGTGAGGCCGGGCCTGATCGTGGGCCCCGGCGACGACACCGACCGCTTCACCTACTGGCCGGTGCGCGTGGCCAGGGGCGGCGAGGTGTTGGCCCCCAACACGCCCGCGGACCCCATTCAATACATCGACTGCCGCGACCTGGGCGAGTGGTGCGTGCGCCTGGCGGAGGCCGGCACGGGGGGCATCTTCAACGCGGCCGGGCCGGTTCCGGGCATCACCATCGGCACGCTGCTGGATGCGTGCAAGAAGGCCAGCGGGTCCGATGCCGTGTTCACGTGGGTGCCCGGCGAGTTCCTTGCGGAAAAGCAGGTCGCGCCGTGGGGCGACATGCCCGTGTGGGTGCCGCCGGGCGATGCGGATTCGGCGGGCATGTCCACCACCAAGTGCGGGCGGGCGGTGGCGAAGGGCCTGACGTTCCGGCCCGTGGAGCAGACCGTGAAGGACATTCTGGCGTGGTGGCCGGGAGAGATCGAACGCCGCAAGCGCGGGGGCGCGGAGATGGTGGAGCAGGCGAAGAAGGACGGCAAGGAGCCCCCACAGTTGCCCGACCCGACGAAACTTCGCGCCGGCATCTCACGCGAACGCGAACTCAGGGTGCTGGAAGAGTGGAAGACCAAGAAGGGCTGACGCGCCAGCAGCGCCTCGGCAGCGCTCTTCAGCGAGCCGCCGCAACCGCATCCAGCCGGGCCAGGTCGCGCACCTTGCGGAACGTGCTGCGGAAGAACTCCGTGTAGGCGATGCGGGCCCGCGTGCCCTTCACGGGGTCGCGCCAGCGGTT
>CAZNEU010000420.1:0-2648 GCA_964571915.1 uncultured Phycisphaeraceae bacterium | reverse complement strand
TGGCCAAAGTGAAGGCGAGTTACACGGGCAGGTATCTGGAGGCGACGCTCAGGCGGTAGGAGGAGTTCGCGCTTCATCGGGCCCGCGTTGGCCCCTTGCCACTTGCCCGTGGCGATTTGTTTTCACGCCGCCGTCGCGTTCGCCCGCGCCAGAATGCTCTCCAGCATCCCCCGCACCTCGGCCGCCATCTTGGTGTTGGGAAAGTCCTGCACAATCCGCCGCCCGATCGTCGCGGCCTCGCCCCAACTCTGGGCCTGCACCGCCTGCCGGAACTGCTCGCCCAGGTGGTCGCGCACCTTGCCCACCACGCCCCGGGCCACCTCGCGCAGTTGCTCACCCTCCGCGGGGCTGAGGTACGCGTCCATCTCCTTCATCAGTTTCATCGCTTCTTCAGACTGCTCCATCTTGGCCGCATCAAGGAACCGCTGCCGCAGTTCGGCCTTGTAGCGCTCGCGTTCCTCCGCCACACGCGCCGGCAGCGCGGCCACGCGCGGCTCCTCCGAGTGCAGACGGGCCAGCCGCCCCGCCTCGCGCACCGCCGCGGCGAACTGCCGCTGGAGAATCAGCCCGTCCACCAGGGCCATGCCCTCGCGCACCTCCGAGTCGATGGATGCCAGCCGCGCCTGGTCGATCTTCTGCCGCAGTTCCTCGGCATCGGCCCGGTAGCCGAAGCGGTCCGCCAGTTCGCGGCACAGCAGCAGGCCCGCCTCCCAATCGCCCAGCGCGATGTCGTCCATGATGGCCCGCCGCAGCACCTCGCGCTCGGTGGAGCGGTTCAGGACGCGCCGGGCATCGTCCGACAGCACCGACTGGGCCGCCATCGACCGCACGGCCACGGTCATCGCGTCTACCCGCAGCGCCAGCGACGAGGCTTCGAGCGCGATGAACGCCAGCAGCACCGAGGCCGGGCCGCCGATCAGCCACAGCACCAGCCCCGCCAGCCCCGCCAGAATGAGCGTCTCCTGCCGGTCTGCGCCGATCCACCCCGCGCCGCGCATGAGCAGCAGCACCACCACCGAGAGCGCAAACGCCTGCGTGGCCACCATGGTGACGAGCAGCGTGGTGCGCAGGCGCTCGTGGCGCGCCCCGGCCTGCTCTTCGTGCTCGCGTGCGAACATGTCCGGCGACGGTGCAGCCATAAGTGCGGGCTCCGGTCCGATCGTGCCCTAGTCTATCGACCCGCAGGCCCCCTCGTGCTGGAGACGTTCTTTGCCACCCCCCCCGCCCATCCCACCCCCCGGCCCCCAACCCCCAGGCCACGACACGCCCGGCCCCCCCGACCAACACGGCAAGCCGCGGGCTGGGGCGAGCGGAGCGCCCGTCAAGGTCCATGCCTTCCCGCTGGGTCCGTATGAAACCAACTGCTACATCGTGCGGCCCGCAGGTTCGGCAACGTGCTGGATCATCGACGCATCGTTCGGCGGCAAGAGCCTGGTGCAGGCCGCCCAGCGCCTGGGGGCCACGCCCGAACTGCTGATTCTTACGCACGCCCACCTCGACCACATCGCCGGTGTCGATGAGGTCCGCGCGGCACACCCAACCCTGCCCATCCTCATCCACGCCGCCGAACGCCACTGGCTCGGCGATCCGCAGGCGAACCTCTCGGCCCTGGCGGGCTTTCCCGTAACCTGCGCCCCGGCCACGCGGGTGCTGAACGAGGGCGACGTGCTGATGCTCGGCCCCACCACGTGGCGCGTGCTGCACACGCCCGGCCACTCGCCCGGCGGCATCGGTCTGTACCACGCGCCCGCCGCAGGCCCACCGATCCTCCTCGCGGGCGACACGCTCTTCGCCGGGTCGGTCGGCCGCAGCGACTTTCCCGGCAGCGACCCCAAGGTACTCGCCGCGTCCATCCGCGAAAAACTCTACACGCTGCCGGACGACACCATCGTGTACCCCGGCCACGGCCCGAGCACCACCATCGGGAGGGAAAAGCGATCCAACCCCTTCGTGCGGGCGTGAACCGCGGGGCCGAGCACGCGTTGCCGAACCCGGGAAGGACGACTAATGTTGCCTCCCCGCGGTCGTGGCGGAATTGGCAGACGCGCTAGATTCAGGTTCTAGTGGCAGCAATGCCGTGGAGGTTCAACTCCTCTCGACCGCACTTTGGCAACACGCCGCCGGGCTCAATCAGAGCCCGGCGGCTTGTCGTTTTGAGGCCGGCGCCACACTGCATCGCGCGCCAGCCCCACTACCCTCCCCCATGCCCGCCCCGGAACACGCCCCCTCGAACCGCCCCCGCCAACCCCCCAAGAGCAACGCCTCACGCACCCCCTCCCCGCCCACAGGCCCGCTTGCCAAACGCTCCTTCGGCGTGCCGCGCGGGGGGGGGGCGGCACCCGCTCGCGGAACCGGCAAACCGCCGTACAGCAAGCCGGGCTTCAAGAAGCCCGGTTACGGCCCCTCCAACGCATCGGGCCCGCGCCAAGGCCCGCCAGCAAGAACAGGCATGGGGGCACGCCCATATCAACCACAGGGTGCCAGTCAGGGCGGGGGGGGCGGCTATCGCGGTCCGGGCCCGGGGCGAGAGGATGCCCGCCTGCCCACATCCGTGCGCGTGATTCACGACGACATGGACCTGATCGTGGTGGACAAGCCCGCCGGCCTGCTCACCGCCAACCTCCCGGATGAAGACCGACCCGCCCTCT
>CAZNEU010000419.1:0-2692 GCA_964571915.1 uncultured Phycisphaeraceae bacterium | reverse complement strand
GGGCCATCCCCGGACCGGAGCGCGCGGCGTAGTTCCATTTCTTCCCTTGCACGATGGGCAGATCGGCTTCATCGATGAGCGCTTCGACGAACCCGCAGAGCGTGCGCAGCGGCACCCGCCACACCCCCGCCCGCGCGGGGTGGGTGTCGGGGTAGGGCTGCCCGACCTTGTCGAGTTGCTCGCGGAGCCGCGCCACATCGGCGACGGCGTACAGGATCGGGGTGCCTGTGGTTGCCCGCTCACGGTAGCGGGGGATGGAGACTTCCCCGGCGAGTTCCCACACGCCGAAGGTGTTGCCGCTCACGTCCAGCATCGCGGCGGCTTCCTCGCGCGTCAGCATGGGCACGCCGGGCGGCGGCGCGGGGAGCCCGCGTGGCACGCGGTAGGCGTTCATCTCGCGCACCGGCCGGCCGTCCGGGCCCCGGAAGGTCGGCGCGGGGATGCGCCCGTCGGGAAAGTTGAGCACGGCCGAGTCGCCCAAGAGTTCACGGGCGGCGGCGTCCCAGGCCGCGGCGGCCTGTGCCTCGTCGCGGAAGCGGCCCAGGGCACGATGCACCTCCGCCGAACTGATCTGGGCCAGCCACAGGCGGCGCTTCGAGTCCCACCGGACCCCCTTGTACTTTGAGAGGGTCGAGCGGCCGGCCCGCACCGCCATCTTGGGCCGGCTCAGGACCACCTGCGACCGGGACTTCATGACGAGGTTGGCGCGGCGGCAGTCGAGCGGGTCCCCGTTCACGAAGCCGACCAGTTGTTCCTTGCACTCCGGAGCGTCCACGCCCATGATGATCCGCTTCAGGGGCACCACCCGCTGCGTAACGGTTGAGAGAATCACCTCGGGCTTCTGGTCCTCGGTGCTCACGCGGACGTTCCAACGCTTGCCCTCGACCACGGGCAGGTCCGCCGCGTCGATGAGCGCCTCCACCGTATGGACGCGGCTGCGGATCCGGACGCGGTAGACACCGGGACGCTCGGGGTCGGGATACGGCTCTTCGAGTTTCCGGAACTCCTCGCGCAGACGCGCCAGGTCCGCGACCGCGTAGAGAATGGCCCGGCCCGGACCCGCGGCCTCACGAGAGCGGGTGATCGTCACGCGCCCGGCGCGCTCCCATTCGCCAAAGGCCTTGAACGACACGCCCATGAACGCCGCGGCCTCAGCCCGGGTCATCACCGCTGCGCCCTGCGGCGGCGGAGGCAGCGGCCCCGCGGCGCGATACCGTCGCTTGGGCGTGGCGGACGAGTTGGAAGAATGGGTGCTCATGGCTCTTGGGCTCCGGCGGTCTGCTCCCTGATTGATCGAGCGGGGGCACGGTGCGTGGATCAAGAATCACTCGGCGATGGTGGGCACCGCGCACAGTGTGCGCGGCCGCCATTGCGCAGGCCTTGCGCTTCACGCCGCCACCGTCGCGCTGGCCACCGCGCTCCACGGACCCGGCGCGTGGCCCTTGCCCATCCAGCGCAGCATGTACCGCGCCTGCTTGCCCACGTCGGCCGCGTCGAACGTGGTGCGGACGGCGGCCCGAGTGGCAATCCGAAGGAATCGGAACCCTCCAGACGGCCCGCCGACAGAGCCACAGGGCCAAATCGCACATGGGCACAGGGCCACATCAGAACCCGGGGGGGCGGATGCCTCCATGTGGCCATGTGATAATGTGCCATGTGGTTCTGTGCCTTCCATCTGGTCGCGTGCTCTGTCGCCCTGTCCCGCGTCCAGCCGCAGCCACACCTCGGCCCACTTCGCGCCCCTGGGCAGGGCCCGCCGCAGGGGCGTGGCCGAGTCGGCGATGTGCAGCGTGTGCGTGCGCACGCCGATGTGCTTGATCTCCACCAGCGGAAAGGTTGAAGGCGGAATGGACGCTCGCCCGACCGCCAGCGCGGGAAGGTTCACCGCCAACGCCGCTTCGGGCTTCGCCCGCAACGGTCGCCCGCCGCGCTTGCGCACCGGGATGCCGAACTTGGCGCGGTCGGCGTCGGTGATCTGCGGCATGGCCTGCACGGTTCGCGCCAGGGCCCGAATGGCCCGTTCGAGCGTGTCGCGGCGACCGGCCTTGGCGCGTACCGCGGCCTCGTACGCGGCATGGGCTTCTTCCAACGCGCCAAGCGCCACCTGCCACTCGGCCAGGGCCGCTTCCACCGCGTCCACCTGATCCTGCGGGATCGGCACGCCGGGCACCAGCCCGTCGGCGGTCAGCCAGAAGTTGCCGGCCCACGCGACGAGCGGCGCATCGGCCCGTGGGAAGAACTGTTTGCCTCCGTCGCTCATGGGCGGGCCTCCGGGCGCACACAAGGGAGGCCGGCGGGCCGCCCAGGGAAGCGCGAATGCGGTTTCTGCGGCCCCGCGAAGGGGTTTTTGGGCCGCGGCGCGGGTTCTCGAAGCCGAGGCATCGACCTACGCCGGGGAGTGCATCGGCGACAAGTCGCGCCCACTTGAGCGGCGCGACTTGCCGACCGCGGATTGGGCCGCGCACGGGGCGCACAAGATGCGCCGGCGCGGCGGGCGCGACTTGGGGGGCGCGAGCGGGGCCGCGCCCGAAGCGTACAAGTCGCGCCAATTTGGGCGGCGCGACTTGGCGAACATCCGCGCGGCGGCGTAGGCGGCGCTCGCCGTGGAATCTGCGCCCCACGGAGACCGGGCAAAAACCCGCGCGGGCCGGTGCGCCAACCACGGACCCGAATGCACGACGCTCGCGGCCCG
>CAZNEU010000418.1:0-3994 GCA_964571915.1 uncultured Phycisphaeraceae bacterium | reverse complement strand
AGAAGAACGAGTTTCCGGTGCTGGCCCGAGACATGCCCAAGGTTATGTCGAGGCGGGCGCGGCGGGGCGCAACACCGCCGCGGCATCCCGGTCGCTGCGCTCCACGATCCGCTCCAGTTCCGCGCCGGTCATCCACGGCAGGTGCGCCAGTTTCTCGCGCAGCGCCGCCGGGAAAGCCTTGCCCTCGCGCTCGTGGCGGGGGCGGCTTTTCCAGTAGCGGTGCATCCAGAGGTACTGCTCGGGGGCCAGGCGCACCAACGTTTCGATTGCACGCCGGTACCGGGCCGTGATGTAGAACAGCGGGTCGGGCCGGCCCTGCCAGTGGGCGGGCTCGATCACGTCGGCCACCTCCATGCGGTAGCGCGCCCCCCGCGCGTGCGGGCCGGGCAGGCGCCGGGCCATGCCGCACACCACCGCCGCGTCGGCGTGGAGCGCCAACAGGCCGATGGACTTGTAGGTGCTCGCCAGGCGCCCGAAGAACGGCACGAACAGCCCGCGTTCCCCGGCGTTCTGATCGGCCACGAACCCCGGCACGCCGCCGGAGCCGATGATGTCGGGCAGGGTGTCGCCCGCGCCGAACTTGTCCACCAGAATCAGCCCGCTGCGCCCGCGCGAACGCTTGACCCAGTCGTTGAGCGGCCTGAGATCGAGCGGGCGGTAGAGGGCGTGGACGGGGAAATCCAGCACGCTCAGCGTATAGCCCAGCAGTTCCCAGTTGCCGCAGTGCCCGGTGATGAGGATGACCGGCCGGTCGCGCATCAGCCGCTCCAGCGTGGCGCCCACGTCGCCCAGTTCCACCGTGTGCGGCCAGCCGTCGGTGGTGAGTTTGCGGGCCAGCGAGGCCGTCTCCGCCGCGAGCAGGAAGAGGTGCTCGTAGGCGCGCAGCGCGTGCTCGTGTTTGGCCGCGTCGGTCCAGGCCGGGAACGCGATGCCCAGGTTGTCGAGGGCGCGGGCCAGGCGGGCCCGGTTGAAGGGCGCACCCGCAAAGACCCGCGCGGCCGCGCTCATGGCCGCGCTCACGCCCTCGGGCGGCAGGGCCCCCAGGGCCGCCAGCACCGAGCGCAGGCCCGCGTAGACCGGGGCGTGGAGGAACGTCGGAAGTTGCCTGCGCCCGCGGGCCATGACATTGGGCCCCCTCGCGGCGGCTCCGGCTCAGTTGCCCGAGGCCCGGCCGGTGAGGGTGAAGAGTCGATTCTGGTTCAGCACGGGGATGGACGTGGCCGCGGCCTGGTCTACCAGGCGGTCGTACTCCTGCACCACGCGCTTGAGCCGGATGAACTCCTGCACCACGGGCACGGGCGCATCGGCGGGGGGCGTGGGGGGGAGGGCGGGGCGCGCGCCCAGCACCAGAAAGTCCACATCGCCCGAGAGGGTTTCGCTGATGGTGCCGCCCCACTCGCGCACCTGGGCGCGGATGTCGGTCTGCTCCTCAACCGAGGAGAGGCCGTCGCCGTTGACATCGAAGTTTCCGTAGACGAGGAAACTGTACGTTTTGGCCGGGTCGTAGAGGGCATTGGCGAGCACATCGCCGCGGATGACGGGGTTGCCGCGCTGGCCGCTGAGGACGCGGGCGATGCTGGTGGATTCATCGACCTTGGTGACCTCGATGGTGGCCTTGCCGCGCGGGTAGTCGCCGGTCTGGGCGTCGGGCCGGATCACGCTGGCATCGGCGAAGACCTCGAAGCGCATGCCCAGCACCACGCGGTGCTTGCGCCCCCGGTCCACAAAGACCATGCCGCTGGCCGCGTCGACGTTGATCACGCCGCCGTCGACCAGCGCGGCCTCGTCGGTGGGGCGGAGCGCGGCGGCCTTGTTCTTCTCGGTGAGGGCCCGAATCTTGCCCTGGGCCACGAGGAGTTCCTCGTTGAGTTTGCTGATCTTGTTGTTGAGTCCGGCTTCCTTATCTTCACCCTCGCGTTTTTGAGCCTCCACCGAGGCGGTCATTTCGCCGCGGGCTTTTTCGAGGTCGGTGCGGTAGGTCTCGGCATCGTCCTTCACCTTGCCCACATCCTTGCCCATGGTGGCCACGGCCCCGTCGAAGGAGTCTTTCTGGGCCTTGGTGACGGCGGACTGGTTCTCCAGGTCTTTGAGGGCGGCCTGGCGGGCGGTGTCTGCATCGGCCGCGACCTTGGTGAGTTGGGCGATCTTCGTGTCTTTGTCGGCCATGAGGGCAAGGAGGTTGGTGGGCTGGCCGTCGAGGCGCTTGTCCACGGTCTCGATAAGTTCCTTCATGCCGCCCTTGGCCGAGCCGCTGAGTTTCTGGGCGAGGGTCTGGGAACTCTCCTGGAGGTAGGAGACGACGGTCTTGCGCTGGGCCTCGGCCTCGGCCTTGAGCCGGCGCACGTCGTCGGAGTTCATCTCCCCCTGAGCCACGAAGGCCTTGACATCGTCCTGAAACTGCTGGCGGTCGCGCTTGGTGTTCTGGAGGTCTGACCAGAACATGAGCGTGAGCACGAAGAGGGCGAGCGTGGAGATGCCCAGGAGGGCGATGGTGGCGCCGATCCCGACGCCGACACTGGTACGAGCAGCCATGGATACCTCGCAGGGCAGGGGACAGGGACAGGAGACACGGGCGGGGGACGGGGCGGGAGACCGGGCCGAGCCCGCAAGCGTAGCAAGCGGTAAGTCTCGCTCCCAGCGGCGGTTGAGTCAAACGGGAGAGGCCAAATGACCCAATGGTCAAGTTTCAAAATGGCCAAATGAAGGCAGGAAGCAGCCGCGCGGCGGGCGATGAGCCGAGCCGGACGCGGCCGGGACGGCCGGACCACCCGAGGCCGGACCGCCAAAACCGGACCGCCCGGGGCACGGGGGATGTGGTAGGCTGCCGCGCGTGGCCCAGAGAAGGCACCATTATGAGCGGGCGTTCGAGGGGTACTTGCGGCAGAAGCGGCTGCCGTATGTGGCGGTGGATGAGGCCAGGAAGGCGCTCCTCCCGGAGGGCGCGGGGTTTGAGGTGCAGTGCTTTGGCGGTCGCCGCGGCGACCGCCCCACCAGCGCGGGGGCAGGGGGTGCGGGAACGCGGTCCATCAAGAGTTTCGACTTTGTGATCTACGCCGACGGGCGGAACTTGTTGATCGAGGTGAAGGGGAGGAAGGTGGCGAGAAGGAAGGCGCGGGGTGGGCGGAAGGCGGGGAGCATCGAAGTCCCCGAGCGGACTTCGATGGCACGGGCGGACGGGACGTCCGCCCCACCTGCGCGGGGGCACGGGGGGCACGGGGGGCGGGGGGGGCGGCTGGAGACGTGGGTGACGCGCGGCGAGGTGGAGAGTTTGAGGGCCTGGGAGACGCTGTTTGGCGAAGGGTTCTGCGGGGCGTTCGTGTTTGTCTATTGGTGCGAAGAGCAGCCGCCGGACGGGCTGTTTCAGGAGGTGTTCGCCTTCGACGGCAGGTGGTATGCCCTGCGGGCCGTGGTGGTGGGGGAGTATGAGCGGCTCATGCGGCAACGGAGCGAGCGGTGGGGCACGGTGGATCTGGCGCGGAGCGACTTTGAGCGTGTGAGCGAGGCTTTTTCGGAGCCGTGGGTGAGTGGGGCGGACGTGGGCAAATAGCAAATAGCAAATGGCCAAACCGAAGGCCCGCCGTGGCGGGCGACCAAATGGGCGTGGGGCCGAGAAGGGTGGCGGTGGCGGCGCGTGGCAGCGAAGGGCGTTGCGGAGACGGCACAGAGCGCACGCATGGGTGGGGCTGCGTGCGAGCGGGAGTGGAGGGCGGGCGTGGGAGATTCGATAGTGGAGGGTGGAGGCCGCGCCAACCGGCAGCGGCGTGAGGAAAGAGGTCCGGAACAACTTGCTGTGTGTTGAAACCCGTGCAGGGTTGAGGAACACGACTATGGGACGCTCATCGTTGCGGCGTAGGTCTTGTGGTGCGGGTGTGCTGTGCGGCGCTGGGTGGCGTGTGCGCGGCGGGCGGCAGCCCGGCGCGGGGAGCGGGCCCCGCCAATCCGCCCACGGCGGCGACGCGGTATGCGGCCACGCGGGACAAAGATCGGAAGAGCA
>CAZNEU010000417.1:0-8019 GCA_964571915.1 uncultured Phycisphaeraceae bacterium | reverse complement strand
TGTCATGGGGCCGGGCATCTGCGGCCTCGTGGTACCCTCATGGTGCTGGATAGAGCGTCTTTCCGCCGCGGCATCAACTATCAGCACGCCCGGAAAGCGCAGAATGTATGTTTTTTGTTAGGACAATGCTGTGCCCGACCGTCGCATCATTCTAGTGGAAGACGAGCGCGACCTGGGCGAGTTGGTGGCCTACAACCTCCGCCGCGCCGGGTACATGCCCACCGTCATCGCCGATGGCCTTTCCGGCCTGGCCGCGATCCGTGCCACCGCCCCGGACCTGGCGATTCTTGACCTGATGCTGCCGGGCATGAGCGGCACCGAGATCGCCCGCAGTCTGCGGGCCGAGCCTGCCACGGCCACCATCCCCATCGTCATGCTCACCGCCCGGGCCGAAGAGGCTGACCAGATCAGCGGCCTGGCCGTGGGGGCGGACGACTACATCACCAAGCCCTTTTCGATGAAACTGCTGCTGGCACGCATCGAGGCACTCCTTCGCCGCGCCGCGGCTCCACCCGCCGGGGCCGGGGCCATGCTGCGGTTCGGCCCCATCGAGGCCGATCTTTCGAGCCACCGCCTCTGCTGCGACGGGCAAGAGGTCAAACTCACCCTCACCGAGTTCAAGCTGCTGGTCGCCATGCTCCAGACCCCCAGCCGCGTGCTCTCCCGCAACGACCTGATCGCCCGCGTCATGGGTCCGGGCATCATCGTTACGGCCCGCACCATCGACGTGCATATCGCGGCCATCCGCAAGAAACTGGGGGATGCGGGCAACCACATCCGCACCATCCGCGGCGTGGGCTACCAACTCTCGGCCGAGGCCGATTCGCGCGTGGAGGTTTGACCGGCAGCCGGGGGAGCCACAGATCGATACAGAAAAACACAGATCGGAACCGATTTGGACGCGGATGAACGCGGATAAACGCTGATTCAAGGCAAAGAATTCGGGTGGGGTCGCTGGTTGTCTCTGTTTTCCGTGTCCACAGTTCCTGTCCGATCTGCCTTGATCTGCGTTCATCTGCGTTTATCTGCGTCCAACATCTCTGTCCAAACACCGCCGTCCCTTGCAGCCGAGCAGGCCGGAATCCGGTACGCTCTGGTCTATGCTGTTCCGCACGCTTTCCGGTGCCGCGGCCATGGCCGCGGGTGTCGCCCTCGCCTCCGCCACCCTCATCGGGCCGGACCCGCTTTTGCCGCCGGCCAACAGCCCGCGCCGGGCGGACCCGTCGTTCAACGCGCTGGTGGGGGCCACGGTGCATGTCGCGCCCGGCAAGGTGGTTGAAAAAGCCACCATCGTCATGCGGTCCGGCGTGATCGTGAGCGTGGGCACCGATGCTCCGCCCGCCGGCGCTCAGGTTCACGATGCCGCGGGCCTGCACGTCTACGCGGGGTTCGTTGAACCCTACCTTGAAGTGGATGCGCCCATGCCCGACCGCGATCAGGCGGGCGGCCACTGGAGCGCGAAGGTGAACCCCGACCGCTCACCCCTGCGCGGCAAGGGTGTAGACGCGGCCACCGCCGAGACGCTGCGCAAAATGGGCTACGCCGCGGCCGCGATCTCGCCCAAGGGGGGCGTGTTCCGCGGCGCGGGCGCGCTGGTGTCGCTCGCCAAGGCAGACGATGATGCCTCGCAGGCGCGCCCGCCCGTGTATCTGCCGCGCGTGTACGACATGGTGGCCTTCGAGACGCGGATCGGTGGCGGCGGTGGTGGCGGCCCGCCGGGTGGAGGGGCCGAGACCGTGAGCCGGTGGGACAACTATCCCGGTTCGCACATGGGCGCGATTGCGCTGGTGCGGCAGACCCTGAGCGATGCCGCGTGGCAGCAGGCTCGGCGGCAGGCTCAGCCCGGGCTGCCATTGAGCGCGCTGGACGCGCTGGCGGTGGACAAGGCGCATCCCGTTCTGATGGCGTTTGTGGCCGCGGATGAACTGGAAGTGCTGCGGGCACGCAAGGTGGCCGCGGAGTTCAAGCGCACCGCGATGGTGATCGGCTCGGGGACGGAGTATCAGCGTCTGGAGGCGATCGCCAAGGATCCGGGCGCGCTGGTTGTTCCGCTCAACTACCCCAAGAAGCCGAGCGTCTCGTCGGTGGGCGACTCGGAAGCGTTGGGCCTGACCGAACTGATGGCCTGGGAGCAGGCCCCCACCAACCCGCGCCGCCTGGTGGCCGCGGGCCTCAAACCGGCCCTCACCACCAGCATCGTGAAGGACCGCTCGGGTTTCTGGGCCAATCTGCGCACCGCCATCCGCCACGGGCTGAGCGAGGATGACGCGCTGGCGATGCTCACGACCACGCCCGCGGCCATGCTTGGCGCCAGCGCGCAACTCGGCACGGTCGAGGCCGGCAAGCGGGCCAACATCGTGGTGGCCGACGGCCCGATCTTCGCGAAGAAGACCAAGGTTCGCGAGGTGTGGATCGACGGCAAGCGCCACGAGATCAACGCCGCGCCAGCCAACATCAAGGGCGAGTGGGAAGTGGAGATAGCGCCCCCGCCGGACCAGCCCGCGCGGCTGCGCCTGTCCATCAACAAGGACAACGCCATCACGATCAAGAAACTCGCCGAGGGCGACGAGAAGAAGGATGCCACGGCCAAGGCCAAGACCAGCCGCGTGGAGGGGCGGAGCATCGCGTTCACGTTCGAGCACGAGCCCTTCGGGTCGGCGGGCATCTTCACGCTGAGCGGCACGGTGGAGGGCGACACGATGACCGGCGATGCGCTGCACCAAGACGGGCGGCGCTTCGCGTGGCTTGCCAGGCGCATCGCGCCCGAGCCGGTGGAGCCCAGGAAGGAGCCCAAGGAAGACAAGGGCGTGAAGAAGGACGAAGACGCCGCGAACGCCGGCGAGAAGAAGGCCGATGCCGCGCCCGACCCCAAGGAGCCGGAGAAGAAGGACCAGGTCGCCACCACAGACGGCAAGGGCGACAAAGAGGGCAAGGACGACGAGGAGGACGAGGAGCCCGTCAAGGACGTGCCCGAGAAACTTTCCGGTCTGCCCTTCGGGGCCTACGCGCTGGAGGCCCTCCCCGAGCAGGGCAAAGTGGCCTTCACCAACTGCACCGTGTGGACGAGCGGCCCCGCGGGCATCATCAAGAACGGCGCCGTGGTCATCAGCGACGGCAAGATTCAGTACGTGGGGCCCGGCTCCGGGCTGCCGCGCCTGGGCAGCGAGTACAGAACCATCGACTGCGCGGGCAAGCACCTCACGCCGGGGATCATTGATTGCCACAGCCACACCGGCATCTCCGGGGGCGTGAACGAGGGCGGGCAGGCGGTTACGGCCGAGGTGCGCATCGCGGATGTGACCAACCCGGACGCGGGCAACTGGTACCGCCAACTCGCCGGCGGCGTGACGGCCGTGAACAGCCTGCACGGCTCGGCCAACCCCATCGGCGGGCAGAACCAGGTGAACAAGGTCCGCTGGGGCGCAGTGCACCCGGACGACATGCACTTCCAGGGCGCGATTCCCGGCATCAAGTTCGCCCTGGGGGAGAACGTGAAGCAGGGCAACTCGGGCGAACGCAACACGGTGCGCTACCCGCAGACGCGCATGGGCGTGGAGACCATCATCCGCGACCGCTTCCTCGCGGCCCGCGACTACGCGGCGGGCATGGCCGGGCCGGAGCGCCCGCGCCGCGACCTTGAACTGGAAGCCCTCGCCGAGGTTCTCGCGGGCACGCGCCTGGTTCACTGCCACAGTTACCGCCAGGACGAGATTCTCATGCTCGCGGCCGTTGCCCGGGAGTTCGGCTTCACCGTCGGCACTTACCAGCACATTCTGGAGGGCTACAAGGCCGCCGAGGCCGTGAAGCAGTCGGGGGGCGGCTCGGCCTTTTCCGACTGGTGGGCGTACAAGGTGGAGGTGCAGGATGCCATCCCGGAGGCGGGGCCCATCATGCACGAGCAGGGCGTGGTGGTGAGTTACAACAGCGATTCCGATGAGATGGCCCGCCGCCTGAACGTGGAGGCCGCCAAGGCCCACAAATACAGCCGCCTGAGCGACGGCGCGTTCACCGTCAGCCCCGAAGAGGCTCTCAGGTTCGTGACCATCAACCCCGCCCGGCAACTCCGCATCGAGGCGAAGGTTGGCTCCATCGAGGTCGGCAAGGATGCCGACCTGGCCCTGTGGTCGCGCGACCCGCTCTCAACCATGAGCCGCTGCGAACGCACCTTTGTGGACGGGCGCGAGTATTTTTCGCTCACCAAGGATGCCGCGCTGCGCGAGCGCGACGGCAAGGAACGCGCCCGCCTGCTTCAGAAGGTTCTCGCCGGCGACAAGAAGAAAGACGCGAACAGCAAGCCCGGCGAGGGCGACAAGGGGCCGCCCTCCGGTGGCCGCCCCGCCCGTCGCCCGCCCCAGAACGATGCCGACGAATCCGCGGCAGACTCGTCGGTGGCCGTGTCGCTTCTGGAGCGGATGCGTCTGCACGCCGCCGCGGCTCGCCGCGACTTGTACATGAACATGGTCCGCAAGGGCATCGACCCCGCCGATGCCCGCATGGGCGACTGCGGCTGCGAAGAAGTGATGTGGCGGTGAGAAGGAAGTTGACGAGTTGATGAGTTGACGAGTTGATGAGTTGATGAGTTGACGAGTTGACGAGTTGATGAGTTGACGAGTTGACGAGTGAAGTCGCCGCGACGCGGCCTGTGAGGTTCCCATGATTCTGAACTCCCGTTTCCGCCCTTGCGTGGTCGCCGCGTGCCTTGGCGTTGCGCTGGCAGCGGGAGGTGCCGCAGCGCAAGACCTGGGCAAGCGCCCCGGCCCGCAAGACATGCCCGTGGCCATCACCAACGCCACCATCCACCCTGTGAGCGGCCCGGTGATTGACAAGGGCTTTGTGCTCTTCGACAAGGGCCTCATCACCGAGGTGGGCCCCATGGGTGAGGGAAGGGCCTTCATCGCCACCACCCGCATCATCGATGCCAAGGGCCTGCACGTCTACCCCGGCCTGATCGCGGCCGTCTCGCAGATCGGCCTGCGCGAGATCGAGAGCGTGCGCCCCTCCAACGACATCAACGAGGTGGGCGAGGCCACGCCCGAGGCGTGCGCGGCATCGGCGGTGAATCCCGACTCAACCCTGTTCCCAGTTACCCGCGCCAACGGCGTGCTTGCGGCCGGCATCTTCCCCGTCGGCGGCCTCATCCCGGGGCGCGCCAGTGTCATCCGTTTCGAGGGGTGGACACCCGCCGAAATGACCGTGAAAGAGGATGCCGGGCTGGTCATCTCGTGGCCGCAGATGCGGACGGTAACGGCCTGGTGGATGGATAAGAGCGAAGACGACCAGCGCAAGGACATCGCCAAGAGCCTTGCCCGCCTGCGCGACATCGTGGGCACCGCCAGGGCCTACCTCGCACAGAAAGACGGGCCCGAAGGCGGGGCCCTGCCGCTCGACCTGCGCTGGGAGGCGATGCGGGGGAGTTTTGGCAGGACGGGCAAGCCGGCCGCCACACCCGTCTTCGTCGAGGCTCAGGAGTACGATCAGATCACGGCGGCCGTGGCCTTCTGTCTGGAGCATGGAATGCGCCCGGTGATCGTCGGCGGGCGCGATGCGCCGCTGTGCGCCCCACTGCTCAAGAAGCACGACGTGCCCGTGATCGTGCTGGGCACCCACCAGATGCCGCGCCGCGATGACTCGGCGTTCGATGAACCCTTCACCCTCCCCGCCCGCCTCGCCGCGGCGGGCATCCGCTTCTGCATGGCCAGCGGCGAAGAAACCCCGCACGAGCGCAACCTGCCCTACAACGCCGGGCGGGCTGTGGGCTACGGGCTGGATCACGACTCGGGCCTCAAAGCCATCACGCTCTGGCCGGCCCAGATTCTGGGCGTGGGCGAGGTGCTGGGCTCGCTGGAGGTCGGCAAAGAGGCGACCCTCATCGTGGCTGACGGCGACCCGTTCGAGGTCTCCACCGGCACGCGCATGGCGTTCATCCAGGGCAAGGCCATCGACCTGGCGAACAAGCAGAGCGCGCTGGCGGAAAAGTATCGTGAGAAGTACACCCAGCAACCGGCGGGCGCGCCGCGCCCCACGCCCGTGGGCACGCCGTGAACACGCCGCGTGAACTGCGGGGCAACACGCCATGACGGGGCAGACCGTGCCGATGCCACCGTGTGAACCGGCTAACGTAGTGGCCACCTGTTCGGGGTGATTCTTCCGGAGCCGAGGCCCCTTCGGCCCCCATCATTTTGAGCGGCACCATGACGACCACGGACCCGAGCGGCTCCCCACCCACCGATCAGGCGCGTCCGCCGGTTCAAGCGGCGCGGCGTGGTGTCCTCGACTGGATCGAGTTCGTCGGCAACAAACTCCCCGAACCGGCCCTGCTCTTCGCCATGCTGGCCGGCGTGCTCATCCTGCTCTCGGGCCTGGGCAGCGCGCTGGGTTGGAAGGTCCAGCCCGTGCAACTGCGCGTGCAGATGGTTGAGCAGACCGACGCGGCCGGCGCAAGTGTGCGCGACGCTGCCGGCAAGGTGGTGATGGTGCCCAGGCCCAGGCCCGACGGCCGGCCCGAGACCCGGCTCGAACCCGTGGGCGAGCCGATCGAGCCCCGCAACCTCATGACCGGCGAGGGCGTCTACTGGATGCTCTCGAGCATGCTGCGCAACTTCACGTCGTTGCCGGCCCTGGGCCTGATCTTCGTGGCCATCCTGGGGATCGGTCTGGCCGAGAAGTTCGGGTTCTTCAGCGCGCTCATGCGCCAACTGGCCATCGCCACGCCCCGCAGGTTCCTCACGCCCATGGTGGTGCTGCTGGGTGCCAACTCCAGCGTGGCCAGCGATGCCGGCTACATCATCCTGCCCCCCCTGGCCGCGGCCCTCTACGTCGCCGTGGGCCGCCATCCTCTCGCCGGTCTGGCCGCGGCATTCTGCGGCGTGGCGGGCGGCTTCGGCAGCGGGTTCTTCCCCACCGGCGGCGACGGCGTGCTCGCCGGCTTCGCCCAGGATGCCGCCCGCATCGTCGATCCTTCGTACACCGTGGGGATGCTCCACAACATCTACTTCAAGGCCGGGTCGGCGCTCATCGTTACGCTCGCGGGCTGGTTCGTGACCGACCGCATCGTGGAGCCGCGCCTGCTCCGGTCCGCCGATGCCGCGCTGGATTCAACCGACACGTCGGCGATCGGCACCATGTCGCTCTCGCCCCGCGACAAGCGCGCTCTTGTGTGGGCTCTGGTGGCCAAGGCGGCGGTGCTGGCGATCTTTGCCGCGCTCATCTTCGTGCCCGGCGCCCCGTTGCACGGGATGGACCAGCCGCGCCTCGCCGACGGGCGCGTGCTTGTGCAGCACGCCGTCGAGGTGCTGCCGGCACAGGCCGCCACCAACGCACTGCCGCACGACGTGCTGGCCCGCGCGCCGCTCACGGTGGTGGAAACGCCCGCCCGCGCGCGCCTGGTTGAAGGGCCGGGCGAACGCTGGTCGCACGTCATCGTGCCGATCATCTTCTTCGCGTTCCTCACGCCCGGCGTGGTCTACGGCATCCTCACCGGCGTGCTCAGAACCCAGAAGGACTTCATCGACGGCATCTACCACGGCATCAGGAGCATCGTGCCCGTGTTGGCCATCGCCTTCTTCATGGCCCAGTTCGTCAACTACTTCGCCTACACGCGCCTTGACCGCATGCTGGCCTACGCCGGCGGCTCGCTGCTGGTGCAGGCCGACGTGCCCATCCCCCTGCTCATCGTCCTTTTCGTCCTCCTCGTCGTGGTCGGCGACTTTGCCATCAGCGGCATGCTCAGCAAGTTCGGCGTGCTGGCCCCCATCTTCATCCCCATGTTCATGATGGTGGGCAAGAGCCCGGAACTGACCACCGCCGCCTACCGCATCGGCGACAGCGTGGTCAACGTCATCACGCCCATGAACAGTTACCTCCTCATCATCCTCATGGTCCTGCAGAAATACAAGAAGAACGCGGGCCTGGGCAGCCTCATCTCGCTCATGCTGCCGTACTCCGTCGTGCTCGGTTTCGCGTGGACGGGCTTCCTGCTGGCGTGGTACTACACCGGCCTCCCGCTCGGCCCCGGGGCCC
>CAZNEU010000416.1:0-3846 GCA_964571915.1 uncultured Phycisphaeraceae bacterium | reverse complement strand
CATCTGGCCCAACTACAAGAGCCCGCTCCTGTGGGACGAGGTCGCTGTCGGCACCTACGCCAACGACACGCTCCTGTTCTGGTACAGGGGCATGATCCCCGACTTCGCCACCCTCCGCGACCGCGCGTGCAAGCGGCTGCTCGCCGCGGCCCGGACGGGCGTCAGCGGCCCCACGCTGCCGCTGGTGGGCATCGCCACCGACAAGGTCATGGCCCTGGTCTACGGGCTGCTCTCGCTGGGCTGGCGCTTCAGCGCCCGCCATTGGCTGAACTACGAGAAGGCGTACCTCATGCTGGCGGGCATCAGCACGCCGCTGGTGCTGAGCGTCCACTCGATCGTGTCGTTCGATTTCGCCACCAGCATTCTGCCCGGCTGGCACACGAGCATCTTCCCGCCCTACTTCGTGGCGGGGGCCATCTTCGGCGGCTTCGCCATGGTGCTGCTCCTGCTCATCCCGTCGCGCCACCTGTTCCCCGGTTTCAGCAGTTTGGTCACGGCGCGGCACCTGGAGAACATGGCCAAGATCATCCTGGTGACGGGCTGGATGGTCGGCTTCGCCTACGGCATGGAGTTCTTCATCGCCTGGTACTCGGCCAACCAGTACGAGTGGGACGCGTTCATCAACAACCGGGCCAACCCCGCCAAGGCCCCGTACTGGTGGGCCTACTGGACGATGATCTCGTGCAACGTGCTCAGCCCGCAGGTGTTCTGGATCAAGAAGTGCCGGCAGAGCGAGGCGTGGATATTCCTCGTGGCCTTGCTGGTCACCATCGGCATGTGGTTCGAGCGCTTCGTGATCATCGTCACCAGCCTGCACCGCGCGTTCATCCCCGGTGAGTGGGGCATGTTCTATCCGACGCCCGTCGATGTCCTCACGTTCGTGGGTTCGGTGGGCACCTTCCTCACGCTCTACATGCTCTTCGCACGCTTCCTGCCGCAGTTCGCCATGAGCGAGATCAAGAACGTGCTGCCCCAGGCGAATCCGCACGGGCACCACGGCGCGCCGGCCCCCGCCGGCGCCCGCCACTCGCCCGACGCGACCAGCGGCACACCCGCGGGAGGCCAGCCGTGAAGAAGACGATCTACCGCACGCAAGACGGCCGCGACATCTACGGCGTGATGGCCGAGTTCGACGGGCCCGCGTCGATCAGCCACGCCGCCCGGAGCGTGCGCGACGCGGGCTACACCCACTGGGACGTCTACTCCCCGTTTGCGATTCACGGGATGGACGAGGCCATGGGCCTGAAGCGGCCGATCCTGCCGCTGCTGGTGGGTGTGCTGGGCATCACCGGCGCTCTCGTGGGCTTCGGCTTTCAGCACTGGGTCGCGACCGAGGGCTTCGCCACCATCGTGCAGGGCAAGCCCGCGGGCGCCTGGCAGGCGTTCATCCCGATCGCGTTCGAGTTCGGTGTGCTCTTCACGAGTTTCAGCGCGCTGCTGGGCATGCTGGCGCTCAACGGCCTGCCCCGCCTGCACCACCCGCTCCTGGCCAAGGAGCGGTTCCTGGGCGTGAGCGACGACAAGTTCATCATCGCCGTCGAGGCGAAAGACCCGAAGTTCGACCCCGCGGCCACGCGCGAGATGCTTGCTGCGCTCGGGGCGACGGCCGTGGAAATCGTTGAAGAGTGAGTAGGCACCGGGCGCCGGGCACGAAGCATCGAGCATCGATCATGGTTGAAAGCACGCACATCACGACCCGCCTGGCCGCCTTCGGGCTCGCGCTCGCGGCCGTCGGCATCCTTCCCGCCTGCCGCGGCGACCGGACCGGCAAGCCCCCCCGCCAGTTCTTTCCCGACATGGACGACTCGCCCAAGTTCCGCCCGCAGACCGGCACCGAGTTCTTCGTTGACGGCCGCGCCATGCGCCCCACCACCACGGGCGTGGTGCCCTTCGGAACCACCCCGCACGCGGCCGACCTTGATCGCGCCGACTTTCTCAAGGACGACCCGGCGTTTTACCTTGGCCGCGAGTCCGGGTCTCCCGATGCGCCCTACCTGGCCGACATCCCCGCGTCGGTGGTGGTGGACGAGGCCCTCATCCGGCGCGGCCAGGAGCGGTTCAATATCTACTGCTCCGCCTGCCACGGCTACGACGGCAAGGGCAAGGGCATGGTGGGGAGCAGGTGGAGTTACCCGCTCCCCAGTTTCATGGACGTGATCTACACCGACAAGGCCAATGAGCCCAAGGCCAAGGACGGCTATGTGTTCCACACCATCCGCAACGGCCTGCCCAACGAGGGCAAGCCCGATGATCCGTGGAAGATGCCCCCCTACGCCCACGCCGTGAACGAGCGCGACGCGTGGGCGATCGTGGCCTACATGCGGACGCTCCAGGCAACCAATGCGGGGGGGCTGGGCGACCTCACCCAAACCCAGCGCGAGCAGTTGATGAAGGCCAAGCCCGCACCAGCCGCCACAGGCGCCTCGCCGCCGCCCGCCCCCGTCCCCGTCCCCGCCGCGCCGGGTTCAGCGCCCGCAGGAGGCCCCAAGTGAGCCACGCCGCCGCACATGCACACGAGGGCGCCCCCAACGGGCATGGCCACGCGGCGCACGGGCCCGACCCTGCCGCGCTCGCGCACCACAACACCCACGCCCCCGACTTTGCGCGTGGCCTCTCGCTGCTCTGCCTGCTCGTGGGGCTGCTCGGCTGCGGCGGCGTGGTGGCGTACTGGTTCATGGGCGGCGAAGGCAGCCGTCAGCACGCGCTTGCTTCGTACCACGTCGGTGCGATCGTGGCCCTTGGTCTCACGCTCGGGTCGCTGGGGCTGGTCCTCATCATGCACATGGTGGGGGCGGGGTGGGTCGTCACGCTGCGACGCCAGATGGAGAACGCCGCGTCGATGATCCCGGTCGCGGCACTGCTGCTGCTGCCCAGCCTCGTGCTCGCGCCCACGCTGTGGCACTGGATGAGCGACGACCCGCAACTCAGGGGCGACGTGATCCTCCAGCACAAGGTCGGGTACCTGAACCCGGTGTTCTTCTACATCCGCATCGCGTTCTACTTCGCCGTGTGGGGCTTCCTCGCCATCCGCCTGTTCAGACTCTCCACGCGCCAGGACCAGACGGGCGACAAGTGGCTCTCGGCCAGGGCCAAGTTCATCTCGTTCCCCGGCATGCTCCTGTTCGCGATGTGTACGGCGTTCGGAAGTTTCGACCTGGTCATGAGCCTCGACCACCACTGGTTCAGCACCATGTTCGGCGTCTACTTCTTCGCCGGGAACATGGTCAGCGGCCTGGCCCTCACGGCCGTGGTCGTCGGCCTTTTGCGCGCGTCGGGAAAGTTGAACGGCCTCGCCACCCCCGAGCACTTCCACGACCTGGGCAAACTCATGTTCGGCTTCACCGTGTTCTGGGCCTACATCGGGTTCAGTCAATACTTTCTGTATTGGTACGCGAACATCCCCGAAGAAACCGCCTGGTTTGTTCTCCGCACCAGCAACGGCTGGGAGATTCTCGGCACCGCCCTCATGCTCGCCCGGTTCATCGTCCCCTTCCTCGTCCTCATCTTCCGTGATGTGAAGCGGTCCAGCGTTCTGCTCCCGCTCATGGGCGTGTGGATCATCGCGGGCCAGTGCCTGGACGTGTTCTGGATGGTCCGCCCGATCGTGCATGGGCATGGCGACGGCCATGCCGCGGGCATGGCCCTCTCGTGGGTCGATCTCGCCGGCCTGGTCGGCCCGCTGGGCATCTGGATGGGTCTGTTCCTGCGGCGCGTGGCCTCCGTGCCGCTGATCCCGCTCAAAGACCCCAAACTGTTTGAGGCCGTGGGCCACAAGAACTACGTGTGAGCCAAGGATGGCGGACGGGATGCCCGCCCCACCAAGCCCGGACTCAGGACTCAGGACTC
>CAZNEU010000415.1:0-1651 GCA_964571915.1 uncultured Phycisphaeraceae bacterium | reverse complement strand
ATCGTGATGAAACTCATCTCGATGTCCAGCTGCGTGAACTCCGCCTGCCGATCCGCCCGCGGGTCCTCGTCCCGGAAGCAGCGGACAATCTGGAAATACCGCTCCAGCCCGCCGACCATCAGAATCTGCTTGAACAACTGCGGGCTTTGGGGAAGAGCATAAAAACTCCCCGGCACGTTGCGGCAGGGCACGAGAAACTCGCGGGCCCCCTCGGGCGTGCTCTTGTAGAGCACGGGCGTCTCCACCTCCAGAAAGCCGCTCTTGCCCACAAAGTACTCGCGCGTGGCCTGCAGGCCCTTGCTGCGCGTGGCCAGAATCGCCTGCATCGCCGGCCGCCGCAGGTCAATGTACCGGTGCTTCAGCCGCAACTCCTCGTTGGGCAGCGCGGCCAGGTCATCCGGCAAAAACGGCGGGTTCTCTGTCTTGCTAAACACCTCCAGGCGCGTCACAACCAGTTCCACCTTGCCGGTGGTGTGCTTGGGGTTCTCGCCGCCGATGCGGATGCGGACCTTGCCCTCCACGCCGATCACGTCCTCGGTGCGGAGTTTGTCGGCGGCATCGCAGAGCGCGGCAGGGCAGCCGTCGTCCTTGTCAAAGACCAGTTGGGTGATGCCCCAGCGATCGCGCAGATCGATGAAGATCAGGCCGCCGTGGTCGCGGTAGGAGTTGACCCAACCGTTGAGGGACACGGTCTGGCCGACGTGCGTGGAGCGGATTTCGCCGCAGGTGTGGGTGCGCCTGAGCATAGGGGCGGAGTGTAGGGAAGAGCCGCGAGCCGCGAGCCGCGAGCCGCGAGCCGCGAGCCGCGAGCCGTTGGCCGTGAGCACCGAGCCGGGCGTGGGGGTTACCCGTCGCCGTCTGGCTGTCCGCTCGCGCCCACGGCTGACGGCTGGCAGCAGTATGCTGCCCACATGGCCGCATCCAAAGACACGCTCAAGCCGTTCATCCGCCTCATGCTGAGCGGCGCGTTCGCCGGCAAAGGGTGGCAAGGCCCAACGCTCTCCGGCAGTTTGCGCGGCCTGAGCGCCCGCGAGGCCCTCGCCCGCCCGATCAAAGGGCGCAAGTGCATCTGGGAGCAGGTGCTGCACGCCACCTACTGGAAACACGCGGTGCTGCGCGCCATGAGCGCGGCAGCGCGGCCGTCGCTCGACCTGAGCCCGGCAAACTGGCCGCGCGTGCCCAAGGCGGAGAAGGTGTCGCCCGCCGAACTGGCACGCCTGTGGAAGGCCGACCGCGCCCGGCTGGCGCGCGTACATGCCGACCTGCTGGCGGAAGTCGAGGGGCTGTCGAGCGCAGACATCTGGCGCAGGTCCACACCCGATCGCCGCTTTGATCGCGCGTTTTACCTGGCGGGCATAGCCGCGCACGATGCGTATCACACCGGGCAGATCAACTTGTTGAAACGGATGCTGCGGGCACGGGCGTGAGCGTGCGAGTGCTGATGCCTTCCTTCCGTGCGGCGCCGCGTGGTGCCCCGCACGGAAACCAGCCGGGTTACGCGCCCAGGCGCTTCTCAAAGCACAAACTCTCGGCCACGCCGTGGTAGTGGCCGAAGTTGGGGATGCGGCGGTAGCCGGAACGCTCGTAGAGCGCGATCGCCTCGGGCTGGCGATTGCCGGTTTCGAGGCGCAGCGTGGTGTAGCCCATCTGT
>CAZNEU010000414.1:0-1622 GCA_964571915.1 uncultured Phycisphaeraceae bacterium | reverse complement strand
GCCCCGGCCTCAGGCCCTGGAGCGCATGGCCGGCGGCTTGGAGATCAGGAACGAACCGAGTTGCAGGTGGTTGAGGCCCGAGCGGTCCATCACGTCAATCGCGTGCTCGGGCATGCTCGCAATCGGCTCGCCGTGCAGGTTGAACGAGGTGTTGAGGATCGCGCCGCGCCCGGTCTTCTCGCGGAACTTCTTGATCAGCCGGTGGTAGGAGGGGTTCCAGTCCGCCGTCACGATCTGCGGACGCACCGTGCCGTCCTCCGGGTGCGTGCCCGCGGCGATCTGGTCCGCGTTCTTCGACGGGAACGTGAGGATCATGTACGGCGCACGGATGCGCTTGGGGTTCACCAGGTACTCATCCTGCGCCTCATCCAGCACCGATGCCGCGAAAGGCATCCAGAAGTCGCGGCTCTTGATGGCGCGGTTGATGAGCCGCACCACATCACGCCGCGAGGGGTCCGCCATGATCGAGCGGTTGCCCAGGGCCCGCGCCCCGAACTCCTCGCGCCCGTTCACCCGCGCCACCACCTCGCCCGCGGCCAGCAGCGTGGCCACGGCCTCGTCGATGTCCGCGGGTTCGCTCACGGCGTAGCCCTTGGCCCGGGCCGCGTCCGCGGCGAGGCGGTAACTCTCCGCCGGCGGTTCCAGGCCCAGGTAGAACGCCCCCATGGGCCTGATCGCGGCCGCCTGGCCGATGCTCTCCATGTACGACCAGCACGCTCCCATCGTGTTGGTCTCATCTCCGCACGATGGGAAGACGTACACGTCCGTCACTTCCGGCAAGGCGCACAGAACCTGGTTCACCTTCACGTTCATGAACACGCCGCCCGCCAGGCGCAGGTGCGAGCGCCCCGTGGCCTTCACCCAGTGCCGCACCCAGCGGGCCACCAGTTGCTCGGTGAACATCTGCAGACCCGCCATCACATAGTCAAACCGCACCATCTCCAGCCGCTCTTTCCAGTAGTCGTAGGCGTAGTTGGCATCCGGCAGGCCGTTGGTGCGGCTCCAAGAGCCGCCCGCCTCGTGGTAGCCGCCGGCGAAGATGTCGCGCACCGCCTCCACCCGCTTGCCCCCGGCGTACGGGGCCATGCCCATCATCTTGTACTCGTGCTCGTTGGGCACCATGCCCATCAGCGACGTGATGATGTTCCACAGAATCCCGATCGAGTGCTCCTCGGCCACGCTGCCGATGCGTTTGAGGCGACCGTTCTCAGGGATGGACACCGTGGCGCACAGGCCGTCGCCCGCCCCGTCGAGCGTGAGCACCAGCGCGCCCTCATCCACGCCCGGTCCGTAGTACGCCGCCGCGGCGTGGCACCCGTGATGCTCCATGAACCCGATGCGGTCCGCCCTCACGCCGTGCGCCAGCAGCGCGCGGGTGCGCTGCGGCCAGCGGTTGCGGTGGGCCCACGCCCGCAGGGGCGTGCGCCGCAGCAGGGCCCGCAGCCGCGCCCTGGCGGTGGTGTTGTTCTTGTAGGCCATCACCTGGGCCTCACGGTTGCCCGAGCGGCCGCCCGGCGGCAGGTAATACTCGCTGCCCGAGAAGATGAAGCGGTCCACGTCCGTCCACTTGGCCCCCAGGTTGTCGAGCATCCGCTGGATGCTCTGCTCGGGGAAGCCGTGGA
>CAZNEU010000413.1:0-2476 GCA_964571915.1 uncultured Phycisphaeraceae bacterium | reverse complement strand
TGGACGCTGCTTGATTCAGTGAAACAGGCGCTGTGGCCGATTGCACGTTCGAACCTGCACGGCTTGGGGAGCCAAGTGGCAGTCGTGCGTGAGGGCGCGGTGTGGCGCTTGGTTCTGGTTCCGCTTGGAGAACAGGATCGCTCCACGCTGGAAGCCGTTGAGGCGCAGAGGCCGAGCGACGTGCATTACGTCAATGGGAGGGAGAGACGCACCATGTGGGGTGTCTGGACTCCGTGGCGAAAGGCCACGACGGTCTATCTCCGCCGCTATTCCTCGAGCGATGGAGCGCTCGCTGTGAGCCAGGAGACTGCTGCAGCGGTGCGGGCCGTGGCGCTGCCGGAACTGCTTCCCGGCGTTGACGCCGCGGCCGGTGCCGCATTGGTTAGGGACGGCAAGTTTGTGACTTACAGCATCGACCGCACGGCGCTAGTCAACGAGTTAGTGGCGCTGGTTGGCTTGGTTACGTGGCTCGGCGTTACTGGTCGATTGCTCTGGCTGGTGTGGCCGCACCCGATTCCTGGCCGGTGTCGTGCATGCGGCTACGACCTTTGCGGTATCAGCGTGAGCGTGTGCCCGGAATGCGGCCGGGCGGTTGGCGGCGGGGGCGAGGGCACGGCGGGAGCGTGAGGGCGTGCCGCGAACTCGCGTTCGCGGCTCTCCTGAATACCCTCTGCGACCATGCCTGCGACAACCTTTGATCTCCGGTCCAAGCGCATCATCCTCACCGGCGGGGCCGGGTTTGTGGGGCGCGTGATCCATCAGAAGTTGCTGGCGCGGGGCGTGCCGCCAGCGAACATCTTTGTGCCGCGGCGGAAGGACTTTGACCTGACGGCCGAGGCGGATGTGAAGCGGCTGTACGCGACGGCGTTTGGCGGGGCGGGCCGCGTGGACTGCGTGATCCACCTCGCGGCGGAGGTGGGGGGGATTGGTGCCAACCGCGACAACCCGGGCCGCTACTTTTACGCGAACATGGCGATGGCCCTGCACCTGATCGAGCAGGGGCGGGCCGACGGGCTCGCGGCCAAGGCGGGATCGAGCATCGCCGGCAGCGCCGCCAGCGCGGGCGGGGCGGGGCGGGATGGCAAGTTTGTGCAGGTGGGCACCATCTGCTCGTATCCCAAGTTCACGCCCGTGCCGTTTCGGGAGGATGAGTTGTGGAACGGGTATCCGGAGGAGACGAACGCGCCCTACGGCGTGGCCAAGAAGGCCGCGGGGCAGATGCTGGATGCGTACCGGTTGCAGTACGGCCTGCGGAGCGCGTACGTGCTGCCCGTGAACCTCTACGGACCGCACGACAACTTCGACCTGCACAGTTCGCACGTGATCCCCGCGCTCATCCGCAAGTGCGTAGAGGCCCAGGCACGCGGCGACAAGAAGATCACCTGCTGGGGCACCGGCGCGGCCAGCCGCGAGTTTCTGTATGTGGATGATGTCGCCGAGGGGATCGTGCGCGCGGCGGAGGTGGTGGATGAGCCCACCCCCATCAACCTGGGCGCGGGCTTTGAGATCACGATCAAGAACCTGGTGGAGTTGATCGTGCAACTCACGGGCTTTTCGGGCGGCATCGAGTGGGACCACACCAAGCCCGACGGCCAGCCGCGGCGGAGTTTGAGCACGAGCAAGGCGGAGAAGATGCTGGGGTGGAAGGCCCAGGTGGGGTTCGAGGAGGGGCTGAAGCGGACGATCGAGTGGTGGCGGGCGAACGGGGGGAAGTGAGCGAGCGGCAGCGCCCTGCGTGCAGGCTCTTGGCGGGCGTGTAGCATCACGGGATGATCGATTGGTCGAAGCAGCGTGTGATTGTGACCGGCGGGGCGGGGTTTCTTGGCCGCGCCGTGGTGGGTGTGCTGCGCGCGCGGGGCGTGAGCGCCGAGCGGTTGGTGGTTCCACGCGCGGCTGAGTGCGACCTGCGCAGGCCGGACGAGGCGCGGCGGCTGGTGGAGCACGTGTGGCGGGGCACGCCCGCCGCCGAAGTCACGATCATCCACTGCGCGGGGCTGGTGGGCGGGTTGGGGCTGAACCGGGCGCGCCCGGCGGACATGCTGCACGACAACCTGCTGATGGGGTTGAACGTGATCGAGGCTGCGGCGCGGGTGGCAGCATCCCGCACAGGCAGGCTCGCCGAGCCTCGCCAGCCTGTGGCACAGAATGATCCGGGCATCAAGGTTGTTATCGTCGGTTCGATGACCAGTTACCCGGCGAGCGCGCCGCTGCCGTACCGCGAAGAGTCCCTCTTCGGCGGGCTGCCCGACCCGGAGATCGCCGCGTACGGGGTGGCGAAACTCGGCCTGCTCGCCGCGCTGCGGGCGTATCACGGGCAGTACGGGCTGCCCAGCGCGTTCCCGATTCTGGTGAACCTGTACGGCCCCGGCGACAACATTGATGACCCGCTGCGGAGCCACGCGGCGGGCGCGATCATGAAGCGGTTTGTGGACGCGACGAAGGCGGGCGCGGCGGAGGTGGTGTGCTGGGGGACGGG
>CAZNEU010000412.1:0-5135 GCA_964571915.1 uncultured Phycisphaeraceae bacterium | reverse complement strand
CCCCCCCTCCCCCCCCACCCGCGGGGTCGTCTACAAACGGTGCCCGCTTCTGGAGGCAGGCAAGGTCGCCGGTCTCGCGGATGTACGCCGCGACGATATGCGGGAGCCAGAGGTAGTCATCGCTGCACGCGGTGTGGTTGCCGAAGTCCGCCAGCGCGTGCCACCAGTGGTACACGCTGCCATCCACAAACTGGCGCTCGGCGTGGAGCATGATCTGGTCGAGGCAGCGCGAGGGTTCGAGGGGGAGCCACACCTGGCTGTCCTGCAACTGGTCGCGGAAGCCGAACGCGCCCGACTGCTGGTAGTAGCCGGTGCGCCCCCACAGCCGCGCACTGATGGCCTGATAGGGCAGCCAGTGGTTGTTGAGTACGTCGAAGTCGTCGCGCTGCGTCTTGATGGTGGTCGGGCTGAGGCGGTGCTGCCACGCGCTCTCGCCGGCCGCGATCGTGGCCTGCGCGGCCGCGGGCGGCAGAAACTTGTCGAGCGTGCCCAGCACCTCGCGCTCGTTCTTGCCGACGGCGAGCAGGTAGTGCAGGCGGATGGTCTGTCCCGGCGCGAGCGTGGCCTCGCCGCCGAGCGCAGCGCAGGCATCGCCGAAACGCCCGAAGCCCGCCGCGCCGGGGACCGCGCCCTTCATGGCCGCGGGCGAGGCGGTGGAGCCGTAGCGGCCCAGGAACGCGGCCTTGTCGGCAATGGCGATCGGAGCGGTGAGGACATCGCCACCCCCCCCCAGCGCGTGTGCCGCGGCGTAGGGCCAGGGCTGGTTCCAGTGGTCTCGCTCGGACTTGGGCCGGATGTCCCACATGTTCTTGGTGGCGATGATGGCGCGGCGGGAGGCATCGTGGCGCGTGGTAAAGAACAGGCGGTGAAACTCTCGCTTGGTGTCCGGGGCTACGCCGCACGTCCACTCGAAGTAGGAACTGATGCGCAGGCGGCGGGGCCGGTCCGACGTGTTGGTGATCTCAACCCACCACAACTCGCAAGGCTCGGCGGGGGCCACGCCCAGCGTCCACTTCGCCTCGATGTCGGCGTAGCGCGTGGTGAACGTGGAACTGCCCAGGGCGTGCGTGCAGACGTAGTGCTGATACTCCACCTGCGTGGGCGCTGGCGCGGCAGACCAGACCTGGCCGGAGTCGAGGTCCGCCAGATAGAGAAACTTGCCGTAGCAATCGCGGACGAGGTCCATCTCCCAGCGCGTCAGCACGTTGTGCTGGGCATCGTCGTACCACGAAAAGCCGCCGCCGTTCTGGCTGAGGACCAGGCCGTAGCGACCGTTGCAGATCACGTTGCACCACGGCACGGGCGTGGCCCGATTCGTGATGTGGAACGCGCGGCCGGAGGGGTCGAAGTGTCCGAAGGTGTTGTCGAGCATGGTGAGCAGCGGCCGGGAAGAGGGCCGCGGGGAGAGAGCCGGACGGGCGGGCGCATTGAAACCGCTTACATCATGAACGATCCTGACGGTCTGTCAAGTGCCCACGACGGTTTTGGGGACGAATCCGGGGAGGATCACCCGGGAGGCAGGGGTGCGCAAAAACGACGTGAGTGCCGGTTTCCGACAGCGGGAAACCGGCACTCACGTTCAAATCAGAGTAGGAGGCAGACAGGTACGAACTCAGCGGCGGCGGCGGAGGGCCACCAGACCGCCCAGGCCCAGGAGACCAGCCGCGGCGGGGCTGGGGATGAGTCTGGTCAAGTCGTAGTCGGTCTGGGCGAAATCATCGGTCACCGGGAACCGCTGGAACTGGGCCATGAAGCCGATCTTCGTGCCCGTGGCGAAGCCGTTCACGCCGTCGAACTCGAACTGCGGGGTGAAGAAGCGGACACCGCTCGACTCGCCGTCAAAGAACGCCTCGTACGCGGCCCGGGCATCGATGTGGCCGGGGGCGAAGTAGATGAAGCGCACCTCGTGGAGCTGGCCGTTGAAAACCTTGTCGTTGTTGAAGGCGTTCTGGCCACCGTTGCCACCGCCGGCGAACGGCATAGCCGCGCCGAAGATGGCCGTCTCACCGGGGGCATGGTTGCCACCGTTGAAACTGTTGCTGGAGACCAAGAGGCGGCCTTCGTCGATGAACAGGGGGCCGCCCATTCCGTCGGAGCCACGGGGGTTGTAGAAGACCAGGCCGCCCTCTTTGCGGACAAGGGGCTCGCCGGACGTGAGGCGGACATTGACGCGGATGTCAAAGCTCTCGCTGTTCACCAGGCTGAGCGCGGTTGCGCCGCCGTCGCTGGAGAACATCGCCTGAGACTTGTTCGCGAAGAGTTGCTCGCCCGTCGGGAAGGGGTACTCATCGCGGATGCTGACCGGGCCCAAGGGGAGCGCCACCGTGCCCAAGCCGTTGGTCGGGAAGTTATCGCCCGGCAAGGGGTTGCCCATGCCGTCAACGCCCGGCATGGGGATGCCGTTGGCGGTCAGGTTGGACGTGGGGTACCCGTTGAAGATCCGGTACTGCACGGCGTAGCCGTTGGTGTTGAAGATACTCGCCTGAGCCGCGCCCGCAAGCGCCAGCACCGAGGCGACACAAATAAAGCCACAAGCCTTCATGGGAATCTCTCCGTTCTCTCGCCACTTCTTTCCGAGGAGGGATGGCGAACCAACGGGGCCCGCCACCGATGAAACCGCTTTCAGTCTGTACCACGGCCGCCGTTTGTCAAGGCCCGGACCCCCACTTTTCATGGAGTTTGTGTAGAAACTTGCGCGGGGGGCTCAATGCGGGGAAGAATGCTCAGGTGCAACCTCTCCAAACCCGCGGCAATGGCCGGGTTTTGTACGAACATCTTCCACACAAAACCAGACCGAGCGTTCTCAATCGCCAGGAGCAGCGGCCCGTGGTCGATCGCCAAGTGGTCTGCCGCGACCCACGTCTTGCCGAGGTTGAACGAATCGCCGAACCCAAAGCCTCCTCTCGCCGGGTCGCTCCAGAGGCGCTCCATCCCCGGTTGCCCGGCCAGTTGCCGGTAGTGGCGAAGGGCTTGAATCGCCAGCGTCGGCTCGAACATGATCGAGCACCCCGCGGCGTACGGCGCGATCGTGCCGTCGCCGTAGTCGTCTTTGGGCACCAGCGTCGGGTAGTCCAGCACGGGAATCGCGTTGGCGAGCATGAGCGGCGTGGGGAACAGGCCGGGAACGCCGTAGCCGCTGGGCACATCTGAGGCAGTAAGACCCCAGGCGTTTTCGCCGAAGCCCGCGAGGTGTTTCGGGTTCTCGATCGCCTTCTCCCGGTGCATGAGCGTGTGCCGGCGGCTGTTCTCCCACCAATCCACACGCGGGCGGCGCTGCACATCCAGCGCGGCAGGGCTGTCCGGGCCCATCGCCGCGTAAGGCATGAAGATGTGCGAGAACTGGTTCACGAACAGCGCGCCCGAGTATGGAAAGAACACCATCGGGCCGACCGGGTCGTACCGCCCCACGCCCCGGCGCAGGCGGTAATACATGTCGGCCGGCACGCGCTGGCCCTCATCGGGCGCGCACGCCGCGAGGAACGTGACGAGCCGGTGCTCGCACCCGGAGTCCAGCCAGTAATACGGGAGCAAGGCTCCGTCGCCCGCCGGATCATCCAAACTCGCGGGCTTCCACCCCAGCGAAATAAACCCGCGGTCGCCGGGGTCGGCCTCTTCACCGCCGACAAAGAAGGGCCAATCGGCCCCCGCGAGCATCGCATCAGTCGCCCTCTTGACCGCGCCCCCGAAATACTCACCCGCCACGATCGCGCCCGCAAACAGCAGCGCCGAATCGACCGTGCTCACCACATGCTCGAGCCGACCGGAATGCACGCCCGCCGTCTGCGCATCGATGAAGTGCTGGAACAGCCCGGCCTTGCGGATGGCGGGGTCGCGCAAGAGCGCCGCAAGAATCTGCTCGCAGCGGGCCCGCCCCTGGGCGCGTGTGATCCAGCCGCGCTCCACACCCACCGCGATGCCCGCGAGTTGAAAGCCCACACCGGCCACGCTCACGATCGGTTCGCTGGGCCGATCCAGCACCATGCCGCTCTGGGCGCTCACAGCGTTCCAGAGGTAGTTGAACGCGCCGCGCTGGACCTCATTGAGGAACGCCGCGTCCTCGCCGGAAAACTCAAACGGCGGACGCGGCGTGCCCGCAGGTGACTGGATCACCACCGTCTCGATGCGCGGCGGCGGAGGCCCGCGACCGGCCGCGACCTTGGGGGCAGCGGTGTCGGGCCCGCATCCACCTACGATGAAGGCAAGAGCCGCCAGCAGGCCGACCGCCGCGCGCGGAAGCGGGCGGGGGCGAGCGGAATCTAAAGATGTAAGCGATTGCATGAAGAATACAGGATACCGGGTCTGGCCTCGGCGGGTGAGGGGGCCGACAATCCCAGACCAATCGTGAAACCACGCCGAACCTCTTCCATTCAGGATGTCGCGTCCGCCGCGGGCGTGTCCACGGCCACGGTGAGCCGGGTGATCAACAACCCCGCGCTGGTGGCTGTCACAACCGCCGAGAAGGTGCAGCGCGCCATCAACGATCTTGGCTACAAGCCCAACCTGTTTGCGCAGGGCCTGATGACCAGCCGCAGCCACGTGCTGGCGATCGCCCTGCCCGACATTCACGGCGAGTTTTATTCTGAACTCCTGCGCGGTGCGGACGACGAGGCCGGCAAGAGCGGCTACCACCTGCTCGTCAGCCCCGTGCATCGTGTGAACAACGGCGCGCGCGGGGCGAACCTGGTGTTCGGCCTGGTCGATGGGCTGGCGCTGATGATCTCCGAGCCCAACCCCGCGCTGCTTGAAGAGGCCAAGCGCTCCAACCTGCCGCTGGTGGTGCTGGATGCCGACCTGGAAGCCAGCGGCGTGGACAGCGTGGTGGTGGACAACGTGCCGGGCACGACGGAGGCCGCGGAACTGCTGGTGCGCGCGGTGGGCGCGGAGCGGTGCTTCTTCGTGGGCGGGCCGCCGGAGAACTACGACACGCAGCAGCGGGCCCGCGTCTTCCGCCAGACGCTGGACCTGCACAAGGCCCCGCGCGACGATGAGCGTGTGGCCTTCGGCCGATACGATGTGGACTGGGGCCGCCAGTGGGTGCGGCAGCGCGTGGCCGGGGGGGGGAAGGGCATGGGCTCGCTCAAGGGCAGCGGCGTGCTGGCCGGCAACGACGAGATCGCCCTGGGCATCCTGCAAGG
>CAZNEU010000411.1:0-2102 GCA_964571915.1 uncultured Phycisphaeraceae bacterium | reverse complement strand
GAAACCGGCCCCACCGAGGTCGGCGGCCTCATCCTCCAGCCCAGTTTCCGCGGCCACCGCCAGAAACTCGGCCGCCTCATCGCCCTCGTCCGCTTCCACTTCATGGGCCTGCACCGCCACCTCTTCAGCGACCGCGTGCTGGCCGAGATGATGGGCCCCATCAGCGTCGACGGCGAGAACCCCTTCTGGGACTACTGCACACGCTGCTTCATCAACCTCACCTACGACCAGGCCGACCGCTTCTGCCAGCAGAGCAAGGAGTTCATCCTCACGCTCTTCCCGCGCGAAGACCTCTACCTCACGCTCCTCGCTCCCGAGGCCCGCAGCGTCGTCGGCCAGGTGGGCGAAGAAACCATCCCCGCGCGCCGCATGTTGGAGGGCCTGGGCTTCAAGTACTTCGATCGCATCGACCCCTTCGACGGCGGCCCCCACCTTGAAAGCCCGATGGACCAGATCAGCATCGTGAAGGAGACCTTCCGGGCCCGCCTCGCCGAGCCCGCGCGCCCAAACGATGCCGCCGCGCTCAAGCGTTTCGGCATCGTCAGCACCCTCGACTCCGACGGCGAGTTCCGGGCCATACAGACCCCCTTCGACCTCGACCGCTCAGGCCGCGTGGTGCTGTCGCGCGACAGTTTGAACCTGCTCCAGTCCAAGGTCGGGGTTGAGGCGGGCGTCACGCCCATCCCCAACCCGGATCGGGCCCTCAGGGCCGCCGCGGCAGCCGCCAGCGGTGCGGCCAGCAACGGCAAGCCCGCGCCCAAGCCCTCGAAAAAGAAACCAACGCCGAAGGGCACGAAAAACACGAAGGGCTGAACCGCCTCCCGTGCCTTTGTGCCTTGGGTACCCCCACTCTCCGAGTGGGGTGTCTGGCATCCGTGCCTCTCGGCCCTCGTCCACTCATCAACTCGTCAATTTTTCTTCCCCAACGGCCGCGTTTGCGCGCCATTTCGTGGCCCTCGCCGCGCTTCCCCTTGCCCCCGCGTTTTCCCCCGCCAAACTCCGGGCATGAGCGCACACACGCTTGATCCCGTCCCCGTCGCCGCCTTCAACGCCGACCTCCTCGTCGCCAAGCACGCGGCCCTGAAAATCCTCGCAGATGATCTGGCCTTCCGCCGCGTGCATCCCACGGCGACCTATGAGCAGTGCAAAGTCGCGCGGACGGCCGCCTTCGCCGCCCTCCGCACACCCTTCATCAGGATCAACGAACCCCGACCGTCAGGGAGGGGCCCAACACGCGCCGATCCCGACCACACATCCCCCTCCGCCTCTTGCCTCTCCTCCCCCTCCTGTGCCACCGCCTCGGTCGCCGCGGCGACCGTGGCGGTGCTGCCTCACCGCCCTCCCGCACCCGCGCCGCCCCCACCCTCGTGCCCTGATGCCTCGCTGCCTTCATGCCTTCCCGGCGTTCAACACCCCGGGCCAGCTCGCGCCGACCCGCCCGCGCCTCTCCCCCTCACCACCCAAGACCTCCGCCGCCTCGTCCTCCTGCCCTTCAGCAAACCCTCGGCCGCGCGCCGCCTCCTCAACCGCGCCGGCTCCGGGTAGGCACCGCCGCCGCGTGCGGTACCATCCGCCACGATGTCGCACGCGCAGCACCCCTCGCTTCTGCACGCACCAGCCAACCTCATCGGCGGCCAATGGCTGTCCACACCGGGTGGGCAGTCGCCGGTCGTGTCGCGCAACCCTGCGCGGCCCGCGAGCATCATCCACTCCTGCGGTGCGCACCCCGAGCATGTGGACGCGGCCGTTGCCGCCGCGGCGGGGGCGTTCAAGGCGTGGTCGCGCTGGCCGATGGAGCGTCGCGTGGCGGTACTGCGGCGATTTCAAAGACTGGCCGGCGAGCGCGCGGGGCCGCTGGCGGACGTGCTGTGCGATGAGATCGGCAAAGTGCTCTGGGAGTGCAAGCAGGAGGCCGCGCTCCTGGTCACCAAGGTCGATATCACACTCGACGATGCCCCCGAGGGCGGCCGCCGGCGCGTGCTGCCCTTCGCCTTCGCCATGACGCCCTCGCGTCAGGCCCGCTGCCTCTTCCGGCCCCACGGCGTGATGGCGGTGCTGGGGCCGTACAACTTTCCACTTCACCTGCCCAACGGGCACATCGT
>CAZNEU010000410.1:0-6795 GCA_964571915.1 uncultured Phycisphaeraceae bacterium | reverse complement strand
AAACCGTGCCGCGCGGGGAAGCGACAGGTTTTTGACAGGGGTGGGGGTTGGGGGATGGAAGAGAAGGCCCACCCGGAGAATGGGGGTACCCAAGACGGACCGGCGGGGACCGCCGGACCACCCAAGGGGTGCCCGGAAGGCCGATACGCTTGTGGAGATGACGGCGGCGGGGCGAACCGAGCAACCCGGAGATGTCGCGGCAGCACTGCCGACGATCGCCACTGCGCTGACGGCGGAGCAGGTGGTGGCGACCTTGGATGCCGTGGCACGGCGCGGCAAACTGCCGGGGTTTGCGGCGGGGGCGGGTGCCTTGGGTGGTCCGCCGGTCTCCGGCGGTCCGGGTGGCCCGCGTGTGCTGTTCGTCGTCGATGCGTTCTCGACACCCTTTGATGGACGGCTGCGGGCGCGCGTGGTGCCAGACGGTACCGACGGACAGGATGTCCGCCCCACCAAGGCAGGCATCGAAGTCGTCCCGGAGCGGCCGACTTCGATGGCACGGGACGTGGGCACCACCGGGAGTGCGGGCGCCACGCTCGCGTTTGATGTGCGGCTGAAGCCGCTCTGGCCCACGGTGTTTGTGGTGGCGATGGTGCTGGCGATCTGGCCGGGGGTGCTCCTGACGGAGTCGCTGCTGGCCTCCCTCTTCCCGCATACACCGTGGACGTGGGCGTACACGTGGTGGTGGTACATGCCCCTGTCGATCGTGGGATGCCCGTGGGCGATCTGGGATGTGATTCGCAGGTCGCGGCGGGGGACGAGGCTCTCGGCTCGCGAGGCGATTGCGGGGATCGCGAAGGAGTTGGGGGCGAGTTGACGAGTTGACGAGTTGACGAGTTGATGAGGGGGACCAACGCAGAGAGGAACGCACGCAAGCCCCACTCGGAGAGTGGGGGTACCCAAGGCCAAGCCCCACTCGGAGCGTGGGGGAACCCAAAGCCTGATTGCCCGCTGAATCCCCGCGCCCGGGCGCGGCGAAACCACTGGGCGTTGCCGTTCGGGTGCGGTTCACCGCCACACCACCCGGCACCGGCGCGGCCGTTATCATCTGGCGTCTCGCGTCTGGAGTCCGGTGTTTTTTTTCTCCTCGGAGCACCCTCACCATGAAACGTTTTTCCACCGGTTCGGTTTTCACGCTGGTCGCGGCAGTGGGCTTGGCGGCGTTCGCGGCTGCCGCGTGCGGGAAGTTGGCCGAGCCGGCCAAAGGCGAACCGATCAAGGTCGGGCACTTCGGCTCGCTGACGGGCTCGGAGGCGACGTTCGGGCAGGGGTCGAGCAAGGCGATCCGGCTGGCGATCAAGGATTACAACGCCGCGGGCGGGTTGAATGGAAGGCCGATTGTGCTGACGGAGTATGACACGCGCAGCGACCTGAAGGAAGCCGCGAACGTGGTGACGCGGCTGGTGACGAACGACAAGGTGGTGGCGGTGCTGGGCGAGGTGGCGAGCGGTCGCTCGCTGGCGGGGGCGCCGATCTGTCAGGAGAACGGCGTGCCGATGATCACGCCCAGCAGCACCAACCCGCGTGTGACGAAGGTTGGCGACATGATCTTCCGCGTGTGCTTTATTGACCCGTTCCAGGGGTATGTGTGCGCGAAGTTCGCGGCGGAGAACCAGAAGGCCAGATCCGCGGCGATTCTGTTCGATCAGGCGCAGCCGTACAGCACGGGCCTGGCGAGCGAGTTCAAGAAGAACTTCGTGAAGTTCGGCGGGAAGATCGCGACCGAGCAGACGTACAACGGGGGCGACCAGGACTTCACGGCCCAGTTGCAGCGCATCAAGGGGGCCGGTGCCGACATCATCTTCATTCCGGGGTATTACACGGAGGTGGGGAACATCGCGATTCAGGCCCGGAAACTGGGGATCACGGCGGCGCTCCTGGGCGGCGACGGGTGGGAGAGCCCGAAACTGGCGGAGATCGGCGGGACGGCGATCGACGGGGCGTTCTACTCGAACCACTACTCGACCGATGACCCGTCGCCGGTGATCCAGAACTTCATCAAGCGGTTCAAGGCCGAGTACGACGGCGAGACGCCCGACAGTGTTACCGCCCAGGCGTATGACGCGACGAACTTTCTGTTCGATGCCATGAAGCGGGCCAAGAGCCTGAAGGGAACGGACTTGCGCGACGCGATCGCCGCGACCAAGGACTTCAAGGGGGTTACGGGCAACATCACCATCGACAAGGACCGCAACGCGGTGAAGGCGGCGGTGATTCTGCAGATGAAGGGCGGCATCCCGGTGTATGTGACGACGATCAACCCGGAGAAGTGAGGGCAAGGGGACAGGGGATAGCGGACAGGGGACAGCGAAGAGCAAGGCACAAGCCCCGGCACGAGCCGGGGTTTTTTGTTGGCGGGGAGGGCGGGTGGGATGGCGCGCGGGTCTTGGGAGCGTGCAGGCCGCGAGAACCGCGGCTCGCGCCGGGGCCTCATTGAGCGGCACCGATCAGGCGTCGTCGAGTTCGATCTGCAACTCGCCGAGTTCGCTCTGGGCCTTGGCATCGCCGGCGCGCCGGGCCGCGGCGAGGCCGGTGGCGACGGTGGCTTTGGCGGCCGCGAGGTTGCCCGCGGCCACCTGGGCCTTGGCCTTGTGGAAGTAGGCGTAGCAGTAGGCGGGGTCGAGGGCGAGCGTGCGGTCGTAGAAGGCGATGGCGCGGGGCCAGTCGGCGAGTTTGGCGTGCTCCTGGGCGAGGCCGTAGAGGATGAAGGTGTCGAGCGGGTCGGCGGCGAGGAGGGATTCGAGTTTGGGGAGGCGGGACATGGGGGAGATCATAAATGGCAAATGGCAAAGAGCAAAGTGCCGAGGGCAAAGGCGAGAGGTGCGGGGCTATGCTGGAGGCACGACGGCTTTGGGTATTGATTTGCCATTTGTCCTTTGCTCTTTGCCATTTGCTCTTTGCCATTTGCTCTTTGCCATTTGCTCTTTGCGATTTGAGCCTTTCCCGAGGAACACACCATGTCTGACGGCGTTCGAACTCTGGGCGTGCTGGGGGCGGGGCAGATGGGCGGGGGGATTGCGCAGGTGGCCGCGGCGGCGGGGATGGGCGTGGTGGTGTTCGATTCGTTCCCGGGGGCGATCGAGCGGTGCAAGGGCGTACACAAGAAGAGCCTGGGCAAGTTTGTGGAGAAGGGGAAGATGACGCAGGCGGATGCGGACGCGGCGGCGGGGCGCATCCGGTTCGTGGAAAGAATCGACCAACTGCCAACGGGGGCGAGCGGCTGCGACTGGGTGATCGAGGCGGTGGTGGAAGATGCGAAGGTGAAGAAGGAACTGTTCGCCACGCTGGCGAAGATGTATCCGGAGGAGCGGGTGGTGCTGGCGAGCAACACGAGCAGCATCAGCATCACGGAGATCGCTGCGGCGTGCGGGGATGGGGGGGGCGCGGGGCGCGTGGTGGGGATGCACTTTTTCAACCCCGTGCCGCTGATGCAACTGGTGGAAGTGATTCCCGCGATGCAGACGAGCGCGGCGGTGACCGAGCGCACGGTGGCACTCGCCACGGCGATGGGCAAGACGGCGCTGAAGGCCAACGACCGCGCGGGGTTCGTGAGCAACCGCGTGCTGATGCCGATGATCAACGAGGCGTTTTATGCGTGGATGGAGGGCGTGGCCGAGCCGGAGGCGATCGACGGCATCATGAAACTCGGCTGCAACTTCCCCATGGGGCCGCTGCGCCTTGCGGATTTCATCGGGCTTGATACGTGCGTGCACATCATGAACGTGCTGGCGGACGGCCTGAACAACGACCGGTATCGCGCGTGCCCGCTCTTGAAACAACTGGTGGCAGCCGGGCGGCTGGGCGACAAAGCAGGGCGGGGCGTGTTCGAGTACGCGAAGAAGTAGCGTCGCTCAGAATCGCGGGCGCGGGCCCGCGCCGTGAGGCCAAGCACGCATGCGTCTACCCCGGAGCAAAGTGTGGCGCGCGTTCCCGGAACTGGACCGGTTCGATGATGCCCGCTGCGCGCGGTTCGTGAGCGCGGTGCGACGCGGGCTGTGGCCCGGAATCTTGCGACGGGGCTTGGCGCTGGCGGTGCTGGTGGCGCTCTACATCGCCGTGCCCCTGGTGATCGCGGCCACGGGCCTGTTGAGGATTCGCAACCCCACGCCGCTCATGCAGGTGCTGGGCGTGCTGGGCATCTTCGCGGTCTTCATCGTGCCGGCGGTGCCCGCGCTCATGGTGAGAGACTGGGTGCTGCGGCGGCAGATTCGCGGGCTGCTGCGCAGGCGCGGCTCGTGCGGCAAGTGCCGCTACGGGCTCGCGGGTTTGCCCGTGAGCGACGATCTTGTGGTGGTGTGCCCCGAGTGCGGGCACAGCACGCAAGTGGACGCGGCGATGGGTGAACTCGCGCCAGACGGCCGCGGCGGGAGCGCGTTTGTGCCCAAGGAGGGCGCGGTGGACGCGACGCTGGTGGTGAGACGATGGGACTTTGCAAAGAGCCTGCTCAGGCCGTTGGTGCTGCTGGTGGTGGTGGGCCTCGTGTTTCTGGGTGGGCGTGCGGGGTGGCGGTGGTACCAGGCGACCTTCGCGACGTTCCCGCTGGCGGGGAACGTGGCGCGGTTCGCGGCGGCGGCGCAGGCCGCGCGGCCCGGGCTGGGGACGGTCAACGGGCCGGACATCTGGCCCAGATTGCAAGCCCTGCAGCGCGCGTTCTACGAGTTGCAGGTGGAGACAATCAACGCGGCATGGCAGCGGGGCGGGCACAGTGCGCGGCGGCCCAGCGCGGACTTCATCACGCTGGTGCAGGCGAGGGCGCAACCGGCCGTTCTCGCGGCGTGGGGCGCAAACTCGGGGCCGGCCGTGGCCCTTGAAGTGGTGCAGACACTGCGTGGTCTTCCGCTCGCTCGCGACTTTGCGGACCTTGCGAAGTGCCGCGTTGGGCAGCGCACGATGGAGTTAGAGTTCTCCAGCAGCGCGCAGGCGTGGCAGCCAAACGCTGACGCGATGGAGTTGCTGGCCCCAGTGTGCGCGTGGGCGATGGTTGCATCGCACGATGGCCAGGTGGAGGAGTTCAGCAACGCGATCCGGGCGGGCGTGGCGATCGTGAGCGCCTCGCGGCGAGACCACGGCACGGCGGGCCAGCGGACGGCGACGGGCGCGGGAGACCTGCTGATGACCGTGCGCGAAGGGCTGCGTCAGCACACGACGGAGGAATGGCTGAACGGCGCGGCGGGCGCGTTGGAAAACTGGCCGCGCTACCAACTGGCGGGCGAGTTGCGCCTGGCGCAGGTGGCCGAGGCGGACATGCTGGCCGGGCTCTTCGAGGTTTCAGGCCACATCGCAAACATGGAGGCCAGCCTGCAGATGGTCGCGCAGCGGCAGGGTGGGGCGGTGGCCGTGCCGGTGGGCACGCTGGGCCAGAATCTGGCCGCGTTGAACGCGTGGTATGCGGGGATGATCGCGTGGGCGGAGCAGCCGTTGAACGTCCGGGCCACGACGGTGCCGCCGGCCCGCCCGACGGTGCCCGGCGCGCTGACGCTCACGCAATGGCGGTTCGCCATCGCGTGGGCTCGACTGGAAGAGGATGACCTGCAACGCGACGGCCTGCTGAGCGTGATCGCGGTGGAGCGGTTCCAGTTTCGGCACGGGCGGTTGCCAGTGGACATGGCCGAAGCCGCGGCGGAGTGGGAGGGTGTCCTACCGCCCGACCCGTACTCAGGCCAGCCGTTCGGGTTGCGTGTGCTGCCGGATGGCCACCCGTCGGGGAAGGGATATGTGGTGTACTCCGTCGGACCCGGCGGGAAGGATGATGGCGGAAGATCGCCGGCGGAGGCCATGCCCACGGACGATGACGAGGCCGCCGCGGCTGCCGGGCTGTTTGCATGGGACATCTGGATTCAGGGGCCGGGCGAGTGAGCCGGTCCACCGGCGCAAGCCGCACCGCGAATCACCCCCCCATCGCGCGGCAGATTTCGTCGATGCCGCGGTCGAGGATGTCATCGCGCACGGCGAAGGAGATGCGGATGTGCGTGTCGCGCGTGGAGAAGACGTTGCCGGGGATGACCAGCACCTTGCGCTCCACGAGTTTGTCGGCGAACTGCTGGGCCGTGAGGCCGAGTTTGGGCGGGATGCGCGGGAAGGCGTAGTACGCGCCACCGGGCTTGGAGACCTCGGCCACGCGGCTGAGGCGCTCGTAGACGCGGTTGCGGCGCTGCTCGTAATGGGCGACGGTGGAGCGCATGTCCGTTTCCAGCGCGGCCACGGCCCCCCACTGCAGCGGTGTGGGGGCGCACACGATGGTGTGCTGCTGGAGTTTCACCATCTGCTCGATGAGGGCCATGGGGCCGACGGCGTAACCCAGGCGCCAGCCGGTGATGCCGTAGGTCTTTCCGAAGCCGCGGATGAGGAGGACGTCTTCTTCGGCGCGAGCGCGGCGTGCGGGGCTGGGGCAGAGGAGCGTGCCCGGAGTGAGGCCCACGAGGGACGAGGGGTTTGCGGGCGGTTCGGTGCGGCTCTCGGAGAAGGTGAACTCGTCGTAGATTTCGTCGGAGATGAGGAGGATGCCGCGGCCGCGGCAGAGAGCGAGGAGGTCATCGCACTCCGCGCTCGTCATCACCGCGCCCGAGGGGTTGCCGGGTGAGTTGAGGAGGACCATCTTGGTGCGCGGCGTGATGAGCGGGGCGACACGGGCGGCGGTGAGTTGGAAATCCGGGTAGGTGTCGCAGGGCACGGCCCTGGCGTGGCAGACCTTGGCCATTTCCGGGTAGATGGTGAAGTAGGGGTCGGGGATGATGATCTCATCGCCGGGGCCGAGCACGGCGAGGTAGGCCAGCGCGAGCGCCGAGGCGGTGCCGGTGG
>CAZNEU010000409.1:0-5445 GCA_964571915.1 uncultured Phycisphaeraceae bacterium | reverse complement strand
ACTTCCCGATTGCCTCGGTCGCCGATGGCGTGCGTACACACCTGATAGCCGTGCTTCAGCCCATGCACCGCCAGTCGCTCCACATCCGCCGGCTGCTGCACCGCCAGCCCCGTGTAGGGCGTGCCGTCGTCCGCTGCGCTCCGATCCGCGTAGGGCTCCAGCAGCCACGCGCCGCGCGAGCCGAGCGCCCCGTCCACATACATCTTCGCCGCGCGAATCGTCAATCGCTCATCGTGCCCGTTCACCTGCCCGTCGCCCTTCTTGATGCCGTGCTTCTCGAACCACGCGGGGGCCTCCGCGGCACGCACCATCGCGTACACGCGGAGTTTCAGCCGCCCACTCGCCTCAATCGCCTGATACGCCTCGATCTCGCGTTCACCCACACCGGCATCATGCACGCCCGTCAGGCCCGCGCTCAGGCAGAGTTCCTGAGCCTTCAGCAGCATGTCCTGGGTGTTGCCGCGAGCGGAGGGAGGCAGCGCGGCTTCGACGAGGTCCGTCGCGTTGTCCACGAACACGCCGGTGAGTTCGCCGCGGGACCCGCGGAGAATCTCGCCGCCTTCGGGGCTGGTGCTCTGGGCGTTCACGCCGGCGGCCTGCATCGCCGCGGCGTTCGCCAGCACCGCGTGCCCATCAACACGCCCCAGAATCACGGGGTTGTCGGGCGACACGCGTGAAAGGGCCTCGTGCGTGGGCATGTGCCGCTCGGGCCAACTCTCGTGGTCCCACCCGCGACCCTGAACCCACTCGCCCGGCTTGGCCTTGGCCACACGCGCGGCCACCGCCTCCACCACTTCCTCGTACGTGCGTGTGCCGCTCAGGTCGAGCACGTTGAGGTGGATCGCGCCCAGGCCCGTCATGTGGCCGTGCGAGTCGATGAGGCCGGGCAGCACGGTGCGGCCCCGCAGGTCCACCTCGCGCGGGGCGTTGGGTCCCGTGCGCGGCTGCGGACCCGGCGTGATGGCATCGGCCGCGATGCGGACCGCATTCTCGCTGCCCACGGCCACGATGCGGCCGTCGGCCACGAGCATCGCCTCGGCCCGCGGCCGCGCGGGATCCATGGTGTGGATGTTGCCGCGCAGGTAGAGGGTGACGGGTACGGCGGCCAGCGCCGATGCTGACAGCACATACAGGGCGGCCCAGAGACAGACAAGCCGAAGGACCATGCGAACCTCCGACGAACACCATATCGCACCGCTGGTTCGCGTGCATGGCAGGGTTGCCCCCGGCTCGTTCCGGCGGCGGCCCGACAGATCTGCGGCATGTTCGCGTGTTATAGGGAAACCGCCTCAAACTGCGTGCTCGCCCGGGATTCGACTTGACATTCAACGGGCTGCTTTCACACTCCGGGTAGCCATGCTGCGGCGGGCGTTCGACCGTCCGGCATGTGTGAGGAGAGAGCCATGCGCAAAGCCACGATTTGCATATTGCCGTTGCTGGCCATGCCTGCGGTCGCCGTGGGCCAGACGGAGATGATCTCCGCGCCCATCGGGGGCGACAGCCAGTTCGTGTTCCCGCACACCTCCCTGCCCGGTGCGGTCGGCATCGACTTCAGTTTCACGGGTGCTTTCTCACCCACGTATCCGGCGATGGAGTCGCACACCGTGGTGATCGTGTTCGAGTGGGGTCCCACGGCCCTCGGACCGTGGACACCCAGCAGCGACTTCGTCAACACCGTTCCCGGCGGGATCACCGATTTTTACGCCACCGGCGTATTCCCCGGCCCCGCGGATGCACCCTTCGTGGCGATTCACTTCTACGCCGGGGCTTTCATGTTCGCCTCGGGCGGGTTCGGCCACATTTCTGTGATACCTACGCCCGGTGCCGCCACGCTGATGCTGGGTGGTGTGGCGGTCGCGACACGTCGCCGCCGGCCGCGCTGAAACGCACCCGGTGTGTTCCTCGCCACGCGCACGGCATGAACCGATCCGACCGATCACCTCACAGCAGCCCGCACGCCAGCGTGCGAACCGCTGCATCGCGCACGGCGACTTTCGCGCACGCCACGTGCGCCTCTGCGCGGCTCGCGCACACGGCGAACAACGTGCTGCCGCTGCCGGTAACATGAACGGGCCGCCCGAGCGCGTGCGCGGCACGATCCCGAATCTCTCGCAGGCCGGGTGCGACGGTGAACGAGGCCTCGGACAGGTCGTTGAACAGGGCTGCTGAGTCAACGCGTCCGTCATGCTCGGCCGCGCCCGCCGCAAGGGTGCGTACCTGGGAATCTCGCAGCGGCGCGTGGGCCAGTGCGTCAAACGCACGATACACCGGCCCGGTCGGGCAGCCCATGGGGGGCAGAATCAGCATGAGCCACGCGCAAGCCTTGGGCGCGGTCTCCAGCACGTCGCCCAGGCCGCTCACAATCGCGGCCGACGGCGGCTGGTTGAGCGCCGGTGCGGTCAGGAAGAAGAGGACATCGGAGCCGAGCGAACGCGCGAGCGCCGCGCGGGCCACGTCGCGCATGTGCAGATCGAACATCGCATCCACGGCCCGGATCATCGCCGCGGCATCGGCCGAGCCGCCGCCAAGCCCGCCCCCCACGGGCGTGCGCTTGCGGAGCGTGAGGGCCAGCGGCAGCGGCCTGCCCGCCTGAATCTCGATACCCCGGTGGGCACGCACGCACAGGTCCTTCTCCACAGGCCAGTCAATGGGCGAAGGGCGGGGGGCATCAGCCGCCCACGCAATGTCGTAGCGGCTCGCCTCGCCCTCTGGCAACCGCACCAGTTCCAGATCGTCAAACAGGTCGATGGCGTGCATCCACGAGCAGATGGGGTGGAAGCCCGCGTGCGCCCCCCCGCCCGCCGCGGCAGGCAAAGGCGGACCCACGGCCAGCGCGAGGTTCACCTTCGCGTACGCACGGGCCGAGATGCGGCTGCCGGGTTCCATCACACGCCGATCGTACAGCCACGGGCCGCGTGTAGAATGGGCTGATGCATGTGCGCGATCTGGTCAACGCGATGGAGTCGATCGCACCTCTCTCGGGGGCGGCAGACTGGGACAACGTGGGCCTGCTGCTGGGCTCGCCCGCAGACCCGCTGGGCGGCGACGGCGGTGCGGATCGCGGCGGCGTGATGCTGACGATCGACCTGACGCACGCCGTGCTCGATGAAGCAGAGCACGCGGGCGTGCGGGCCATCGTCGCGTATCACCCGCCCATCTTTGCGCCGCTCAAACGCATCACCAGCGAAGGTCCGCTCGCCGGGGCCGTGCTTCGTGCGGCGCGGCTGGGCATGGCGGTTTTTTCTCCGCACACGGCTCTGGATGCCGCGCCGGGGGCGATGAGTGATTGGCTGGCGGATGGTGTGGTGGACCATGCCCTGCCGGGCGGGGCCGCCGCGGGTGCGGATCGGCGGGCGCTGGCCCCCCACGCCGCGCTGAGGCCGAACGAGGAAGTGAAGATCACCACCTTTGTGCCGGCCGACAAGGCGGATGGTGTGCGCGATGCGCTGGCGTCTGCCGGTGCGGGGCAGATCGGGGCGTACAAGGTCTGCTCGTTCACGACGCCCGGCACGGGCACGTTCCTGGGGAGCGACGGTGCGCACCCATCCATCGGGCGCGTGGGGCGGCTGGAGCGGGCAGCGGAACTGCGGCTGGAGATGGTCTGCTCGCGCGCGGCGCTGGCCCTCGCCCTCGCCACGCTGCGGCGGTTCCACCCGTATGAGGAGCCGGCGGTTGACGTGTACGAACTGGTGGCCCAACCGCAGCGCGGGGCGGGCGTGGGCCGCCGGTTGGTGCTCGATCAGCCCGCGACGATCGCGCAACTCTGCACCCGCCTGAAGGCCCACCTGCAACTCCCCGCGCTCGCCGCGGCCGATGCAACCGGGGGCGTGGTGTCGCGCGTGGGCCTGTGCCCCGGGGCGGGCGGCTCGCTCGTGGCCGAAGCCCGACGGCAGGGATGCCAGGTGTTTATCACCGGTGAGATGAAGCACCACGAGGTGCTGGAGGCCGTGCGCGAGGGTGTGTCGGTGATTCTCGCGGGGCACACCGCCACCGAGCGCGGCTACCTGCCGGTGCTGCGCGACCGGCTGAAGCCGCTGCTCGCGGGGGTGCCCATGAGTGTGAGCAACGCCGACCGCGACCCGCTGCGGCTGATGTGAGCCGCGGTGCCGCCGCCGCGTCAGAAGCGGATGACCACGCCCGCAAACAAGCCCGCCAGCGTGCCCTCGTACTTGAACCGGCGCGGCCCGTTGTCGTCTTCCATGCTGAAGGCGAGTTGCCGCCACCCGATCTGCGCGGCCACACCATCCACCGGCCGCCACGAAAAGCCGACGGCGATATCAAACGCATACACGGAGTGGTCCTCCGCGGGCAGGCCGCCGGCGGTGAGTTCAACATCGATCGAGAAGTCGCGGGCGATCTGGAACTCCGCCCGAGCGCCGGCGAACGGCTCGCCGTAGAACTGATCGGTGCCGCTGGTGTTGCCCAGGGCGTTGGTGATGCGGATGTCAAGGTCGTACAACCGCACGCCGCCCACCGCCTCCACGCGCAGCACATACTGGTCGGCCTCGTCGCCGCCCTCCGCGCCAAAGTCGATCTCATAGAAGCGGTACGCGGCGGAGAGGCTGAACGTGGCGAAGTCGAAGTCGGTGTGGAACGCCGCGCCGCCGGCCACGGTCGTGCCGCCGAGCGTGAAGGTGAAGGGGGCGGTGGTGTCGTGAGAAAGGCTGTAGTCCGCCCCGCTGAACGTGAAACGCCAGTTGTCGGCCTTGATCGACATTTCCGCGTACGGGCTGATGCGGGGCTGATCGAGGTCCAGGTCGTTGGTGCGGATGTACCCGCCCGCCACGCCCGTGGTGGATGGCAGGCTGAGTTTGCCGCCGGGCGACACATACCACACGCGCGGCTGCAACCGCACGACGTAATCATCTGGCGAGGCCAGGTCCGGCCACTCGGGCGTGGCCGCCGCCGATCCCTGCCCGCACGCCACCGAAGGGATGCCGCACGCGAGGAGGGCGAACGCACAGGCACAAGAGCGACAGTTCTTCATGCGGGTGATCCGGGGGGTCGATGGAGAAGGAACGAAGATAGCCTCTTGACGCTGCCCATGCCCACGCCCACGCACAAACCCGACCAGGGCGACCAGGCCCTTCCTTCCGGCGGGCTGGAACTGGCGCCGGGCGTGGTCGTGCGCGAGGGCGACGGCGTGGCGACCTTCACGTTTGCCAAGGCCAGCGGCCCGGGCGGGCAGAACGTGAACAAACGATCGACCAAGGCGGAACTGCGGGTGGCGCTGGGCCGACTGCCCATGGCCGCGGATGCCCGCGAACGGCTCGCGCATCTGGCCCGAGCCTACCTCACCGATGCGGGCGACCTGCTGATTGTGGCCGCGGAGCACCGGTCTCAGGGCCAGAACAAGGACGAGTGCGTGGCGCGGCTGCGGCGGCTGCTGGTGGAGGCCCTGGTGCGCCCCAAGACGCGCCGCAAGACCAAGCCCACGCGCGGCAG
>CAZNEU010000408.1:0-2021 GCA_964571915.1 uncultured Phycisphaeraceae bacterium | reverse complement strand
ATGCCGCTGACGATCTTGTAGTCGAGCACAAGCCTGTGCTGGGTGCCGACGACCGGGCTGCCGGGTGTGCCACCCTGGCCGCCGTCGCGCCACTGCTCGAGGGCGTAGTTCAGCGTGAACTCGTTGATCGTCAGCGTGGTGTTGTTGGTGACGGCGAACACCATGAGCCAGTCGCCCGGCGTGCCCGAGCCAATCGTGCCCAAGGCACGATCCGTGGCCGTCCCCGTCCCGAACGAGTAGAGGTTGCCCGCGTTGCTCGCGCCCGCGCCCGTGTTGTACGTGGTCTGGGCCGTCAGCGTCGCGTTCCGGACGTTGGCGGTGCCGGCACCCAGCGACTTGAACGCAGACCAACCCGCGATGGTGGCCGTGGGATTGTTGTTCCACGCCACGCTGGTGCCGGTCGTGGCCAACGAATCGAAGTTCTGCGATGTCGATGTCCCGCCGGGGCCGATCGACACAGCGGTTTGCGCCGAAGCGCTCCCGGCGATCGCCACGAGCGCGGCAACGCCGATCCACGCGCAACAACTCACATTCTTCATGGGCTCTCTCCTCAAAACTCTGGTTACCCAATCCGCCTCGGCTGAGGCGGCTCTCACCAGTCAGAATAACCGATCCCGGCCCACCCTGCCACACAATCCACAGGAATCCTGGAGATTGTCAAAATTGTGGAATGCCCAGGTTGTGAAAATAGGTAATCCGCAGGCCGGTCGGTAGTCGGTAGGTGAGGGGATGGGGGTCGCCTTCATCTGTTGGAGAGGGCGATCACCGCCGCAACCACCCCGGCAAGGGCCAGTCCGCCCAGCACCGCCCCGGCCACCTTCCAGTACGACCACGGACGCTCCCCCGCCACCTCGCCCGTGCGCGCGTTCACATAGAAGTGGTACACCGTGTTCATGTGCCGATACGCGCTGATCCACACCGGCAGCAGCAGGTGCTTGAACGTGATGCCGCGGTACGCCACCCGGTACGCGCCGATGCGCTGTTCATCCCCCCCGATATCGCCGCGGATGGTCGATTCGATCACCGGCTTCATCATCGCCGCGGCCACGCCGAAGCCCTGCTTCAGATCAACCTGATACGTCTCGGCGATAAACCCGCTCACGTACTCGTCCGCGTACGGCACGATCGCGCCCAGGTCCCACGGCTCCAGCACCCGGGCCTTCTCGTGCGGCAGGCTCCGGCTGGCGGGCACGAGCAGGTCGTCAAAGGCGTTGTCCACGCTGCCGCTCACCCCGGTCCAGCGGATGCGCCGCTGCATGGTCATCCGCACCTGCGGCTTGCCGTTCACCATCACCGTCACGGGCACGGGCACGTAGTACGCATCGCCCCTCTCCCCGGTGTAGGGCGCCGTCGTGAGCGCGTCATACGTCCAGTACGGCAGATACACGCCCTTGATCGCCGCATCCACGAAACTCTGCGTCCGCAGGCTCGAGGGCGCAAACCACCGGCTCTTCACCCACGCCCGGAACCGCTCCCGTGCGTCATCATGCTTCACCTTGAACGGCAGCACGGCACGCGGGCGGATCAGCGAGGCGCACCGGGCCTGGGCGATGATGTTCATCCCGCAGAACGGGCACGCGAACGCGGCCACATTCGTCGGCCGCGTCACCGTCGCCGCGCAACTCTGGCACTTCACCGTCGCCGGCTCAATGTGCTCTTCGCCCGCCTCCGCCCGGTCAAGATGGCCCGCGAAGTCCAGTTCCTCCACCGGCTCTGCCGCCGCGGCGATCGCGTTGGTGTGCCCGCAGTGCGTGCACACCAGCGTCTGCGTGCCGGGCATAAAGTCGAGTTCGGCCCCGCACTTGGCGCAGGGGAAGCGGCGCGTGTCAGGTGTGGTGGGTGTGCGGGTGTTCACGAGTGCGGGCAGCGTGCGGGGGGCAGGATGGGGAGACCACCAACGATTGGGTCTTCGAGGGTAACGGTTTCGGCTCGCTCGCAGCGGGCGGACGTGGTGGCCCGGACGTGGGTTGAGCGGAAATGGTGGGGCGGACGTCCCGTCCGCCATCGGCATCTGGCATCTG
>CAZNEU010000407.1:0-2529 GCA_964571915.1 uncultured Phycisphaeraceae bacterium | reverse complement strand
TGCTGATTCTCAACCACTTCGAGGCCGTGGATGGCGGCGATGCCGGGGTGGTTCAGGCTGGCCAGCACCATCGCTTCGCGTTGGAAGCGCGACAGACGGTCCTGGTCTTGCGCCAGGTGCGCGGGGAGGGCCTTGAGGGCGACGTGGCGGTCGAGTTTGGTGTCGTGGGCCAGATACACCACGCCCATGCCGCCGCGCCCGAGTTCGCGGAGAACGGTGTAGGGGCCGATGGAGGCGGGGTGCGATGTGGTCGGCATCTGTGGCAGTGTACCCGGCTGCTGGCGGACTCATGCCCTGCATGAACGTGGGGGCCGGGGCTACTGCTTCACGGCGATGAGTTCGTAGACCGGCGGGGGCATGACGAAGTCTGTGGGTGAGTCGCGCACGGCGGCGAGGTCCAACATGAGTTGGTCGCAGTCGGCCTGTGAGAGCAGGTTCATCTCGACGAGTTTGGGGGCGTAGATGCGCCACCAGACATCGACCCATTGGAACATGGTGTCGTGCCCGCGGGCGAGGCGCTGATGGACGGCGAGGTGCTCGATGGTGAAGCCGTGCCGGGTGAGCATGGCGGGGAGGCGGCCGCAGATGTCGGGGTCGCCGCCGCGCGAGCGCCAACTGGCGATGGTGGCGGCCACGGCCTTGTCGTGGCTTGGGCGGCGCGGGGCCATGGTCATGGAGCCGTAGTTGAAGTAGTCGTGGATGACGAAGCGCCCGCCGCGCTTGAGGAGGGAGGCGACGCTGGCGACCACGTCATCGGGGCGTGGGACGAAGCAGAGGACCCAGCGTTCGTAGGCGAGGTCGAAGGGGCCGTGGGCGCGCGCGGTGGTGAGGTCTTGCACATCGCCGACGAAGCCGGAGAGGTTGGCCAGGCCGCGCGAAGCGGCCTGGGCTTGGAGGTGATTGATGAACGCGGGCGATTCATCAACACCCACCACGCGGCCCTCGGGGCCGACGAGTTGGGCGAGGTCGAAGGAGGCGAAGCCGGGGCCGCAGCCGACATCGAGCACGCGCTGGCCGAGGCGGACCTGGGCCTTGCGCCACGCGGCGTGCGCGGCGTCGGCCCAGAGGCGGTGCTGGAAGCCGAGGCGCTGGAGTTCATCCAGGCCGGTGCCGAGGACGTATTCGCGCGGGGCGGATGTGGATGCGGGTGGGGGAGCGGCGCTGATGGGCATGGCCCACGGTACGCGGGTGCGGGGGGGTTCAGGGCTTCTTGGGCTCTTCCTTCTTCTTGCCGGGCAGCAGGTCTCCCAGGCCCTTGCCGATGTTGTCGATGGCTTTCTTGCCGGCGTTATCGATCGCGTCTTGCGCGGCTTTGGCGGCCTGATCGGCGGCGGCCTTGGCGGCACCGTCGAGGCCGCTGCTGATGCTGATGCCCAGTTCCGAGAGGTTGCCGACTTTGGCAAGGCTCCCTTGCAGGTCGTTGAGCATGTCGGCGGGGAGGATGCCTGCGCCGGCCTCGGATGCCGCGCTGAGCACGGCCCGCACGACGATGCCGACGAGGTCGCCGGGGGTTACGCCGGAGTCGGCGATGCCGGAGCCGGTGCGTCCCACGTTCTGGAGGTGGATCTGTGTGATGGTGGGGACCTTGATGGTGGAAGCGCCCTTGACGATGTCGCCCAGGGGGCCGGGTGCATCGAAGAGTTCGACTTCCACGCTCACGTTGGTGATGAGCAGGTCTTTGATGATGAGGCGTTTTTCGCTCTTGCCGGCCGGAGCGGGGGTGGTCTTTCCCCCGGACCCGGTGGCGGCGGCGAGGTGGTCGAGCAGGGCCTGGTAGTTGGCCTTGCCGTCCTTCTTCTCGATGAGGACGACGATCTTCTCGAGTTTGAGCGAGGGGACCTCGATGACCGGCTTGTTGAGGGTGTTGAGCGTGACGGCGGTGGAGGCGGTGTCAAGGTAGAAGAAGGTGGGCTTGGTGTAGCCCTTGGGGTTGTCGATGCGGAAGCCCTTGAGGGCCACGGTGCCGGCGAAGGGGCGGATGTCGGCGTTGCGGAGGGAGACCCGCGTGCCCAGGGCGTAGGTGCCGCCCTTCTGCACGGCGTGAACCACGGCCGTGTTGATGAAGAGCAGGCCCGTGAACAGCACGGCGACGATGACCACGAGCAGGACCACGAACGCGGCGAGGACTTTGAACGGTGTCTTTGCGCTCATGCGCGCATTCTACCAAACCGCGTGCCCCGTGTGGGGGGCGTGGGTTGGGTGGCCGTGTCCGGGTTCGAGGACAAGACCGGCTCCGCCACGGCGGACCTTCGGTCGGAGAGTGGGGGTACCCAAGACAAGACCCACTCGGAGAGTGGGGGTACCCGGCTCTCAGGCGGCCATGCCGCCGCGGTCGTCGCCCTCGTCGGCGGGGTCGCCCAGGCAGCCCCACTGGTCTTTGGGGAGGTGGCGGTGGTGGATGCGGATGACGCGTGCGAGTTGGCGGCCGAAGACCTCGGAGAGTTCCTGCAGGAGGGCGAACTGCTTGGGGTCAAAGGGTGTGCCGCGCTCGCGGAAGAGCGTGAACACGGCGAGGCACTCGGCCGGATC
>CAZNEU010000406.1:0-5684 GCA_964571915.1 uncultured Phycisphaeraceae bacterium | reverse complement strand
CGAAACCCCGGCGGCCTGAATCCTTATCAGAGGCGCTGGGTTCGCGCGGCGAGGGTGAAAAGGGGCTGGCGTCGCCCTGCTGGGCTCGCCATGTGGCGGCTGTTTGACCTTGTGGAGGCCTGAACCGTGTGGAAATGGGTGCTTTCGATCTCGATCGCGATTGTTGGCGGACTGGCCGCCGGCGGATACTTCATCTCCAAGACCGAGGGCTTTGCCGACCTGGTGGCGTCGTTTGGCGGCGGGGAGAAGCCGCAGGAAGTGCGTCTGGGCACGGTGGAGAAGGGGTCGGTGGTCCGCACGGTGAACGCGCCCGGCTCGATCGAGCCCAAGACGAAGGTGCAGATCTCTGCGCAGGTGGCGGCCCGCGTGACGGCCCTGCCCTTCCGCGAGGGCGAGCGGGTGAAGACGGGCGACGTGGTGGTGCGGCTGGACAGCCGCGATCTGGTGGCCGCCCTGGAGAGCACGCAGGCGAGCAAGAAGGCGGAGGAGGCGCGGCTGGAGGGCTCGAAGGCGAGCATGACGCGGGCGGGGGCGGAGTTGAACCGGCAGCGGAAACTCGCGGAGACGGGCGACGCGAGCAAGAGTGCGCTGGAATCGGCCGAGAACGAGTATCTGCGCGCCAAGAGCCAGGTGGACGCGAGCACCCAGAACATCGAGATCGCGCGGGCGAACATCGCCCGGGCGCAGAAGGACCTGGGCAACACCGAGATCGTGTCGCCGTTTGACGGCGTGATCACCCGGTTGAACGTGGAGGTCGGCGAACTGGTGCTGGTGGGGACGTTCAACAACGCCGGCAGCGTCATCATGGAGATCGCGGACCTGGACGTGATGCTGCTCAAAGCGCGCGTGGACGAGGCCAACATCGCCCCGGTCAAGGCGGGGCAGAAGGCCAAGGTGTTCATCAACGCCTTCCGCGGCCGCACGTTCGAGGGCAACATCGACCGGGTGGGGCTGAAACGCATCATCGATCGCGACGGCACGGGCTACTACGAGGTCGAGGTGCTGGTGCAGAAGCCGCAGGACACGCTGCTCTACTCGGGCCTGACGGCCAACACCGACATCGAGGTGGAGACCTTCGCCGACGTGCTGAAGGTGCCCAGCCAGGCCGTGGTGGACCGCAAACTGGACGACCTGCCCAAGGGTGTGGCGGAGAGCCCGTTTGTGGACAAGACCAAGTCGTTCGCACGCGTCATCTTCACGTTCAAGGAGGGCAAGGTCGCGCCCGTGCCGGTGTCTGTCGGTCCCAGCGACCTGACGCACACGGTGCTGCTGGGGGGCCTGGAGGAAGGCACGCCGATCATCACCGGGCCGTTCAAGGTGCTGGCCGACCTGAAAGAGGGCAAGAAGGTGGTGGAAGAGGGCACGCTGAAGAAGAAGGGCGGCAAGGCCGATGCCACGGGCTCCGCCGGTGCCGAGGGCGACAAGGCCGTCAAGGCCGAGAAAACCGAGAAGGCCGACAAGCCCGAGACGAAGGAGCCCGCCAAGGGCAGCGAGGCCAAGACCAAGGGCTGAGCGGACCGCGCGACCGGTAGAACACACGACATGGTCACCATCAGGCTTCGGGCCATCACGAAGGTTTACAAGATGGGCGTGGAAAAGGTCCACGCCCTGCGGGGTGTCGATCTGGACATCCACAAGAACGAGTTCGTCGCGATCATGGGCGCTTCGGGCTCCGGCAAGAGCACCATGATGAACATCCTGGGCTGCCTGGACCGGCCCAGCGCGGGGCACTACGAACTCAACGGGCGCAAGGTGGAGAAACTCTCGGCCGCGGCTCTGGCCAAGGTGCGCAACGAGGAGATCGGGTTTGTGTTCCAGAGTTTCGAGTTGCTGCCCAAGCACACGGCCCTGCGGAACGTGATGCTGCCGCTGCTCTACTCCAACCGCTACTGGTGGGGCGCCAAGAAGCGGGCCAAGGAAGTGCTGGACCTGGTGGGCCTGTCCAAACGCATGACGCACCGGCCGGGCCAACTCTCGGGCGGTCAGCGGCAGCGGGTGGCGGTGGCGCGGGCCCTGGTGAACAAGCCGAGCATCCTGCTGGCCGATGAGCCGACCGGCAACCTGGACAGCAAGACCGGTGAAGAGATCATCGCCTTGTTCAAGCAACTGCACGCCCAGGGGCAGACGATCATCATCGTTACGCACGAGGAGGACGTGGCCCGGCACGCGGAGCGGATCGTGCGGCTGCGCGACGGCAAGGTGTTCAGCGACTTCTCGACGCGCGAGGACCCGGTCCACGGCGAGTATTTGCAGCGGATGGCGCAGGAGGCGCTGTTTGCCGCGCAGACGGCGCCGCCCGCGGGCGCGCACCATGCCAACGGCGCGGCCCCCGTGGTCGCGACCGGGGGCGAGGGTCGTGCCCCCGTCGGGGCGGGCAACAGCGGTGAAGGGAGCGTGCCTCAGTGATCATCTTCCGGCTCATCTTCCAGACCGTGTTCCTGGCGCTGGGTCAGATCTGGTCCAACAAGGTGCGGGCGTTGCTGACGACGCTGGGCATCGTGATCGGCGTGTCGGCCGTGATCGGCACGGTGGCCGCGACGCAGGGCCTGAAACTGTTCGTGCTGGATCAGTTCGAGAGCGTGGGGGCGAACCGGGTGTGGGTGTTTCCGCGCATGCCGCGCGAGCAGCCGGGCCGGTTCAGTTGGCGGCAGATCCGCATGAACAACAAGGAGATTCTGGGGATCATGCGGGCGGCGCCGTCGCTGAAGCGCATGACGCCCAACTCGATGTTCACGGCGAGCGTGGCCAACGGCGACCGGATCGAGCCGACGGTGCAGGTCACGGGCATCTGGCCGGAGTGGCACGACATCGAGGGGCGGAGCGTGGTGCAGGGGCGGCCGTTCTTCCGGATCGACGAGGATGAGCGCCGCCAGGTCTGCATGATCAACGACAAGGCGATCGAGGAGTTGTCGCTGGACACCAACTGCGTGGGCCAGTCGCTGCTCATTGACGGGCGGAAGTTTCTGATCGTGGGCGTGGTGGAGACCAAGACGCCCAGCCCGATGTTCGGCGGGGGTGAGGCCCGCACGGAGGTGTACATCCCCTGGGGCACCTCCGACATGATGAAGCCCGAGCCCTTCTCGCGCCAGTACGTGAGCGCCCAGACGCACACGCCCAACCAGTTCGAGGACGTGAAGGCGGAGATCACGGCGTACATGCGCAAGAGCCGCAACCTGATCCCCGGCGACCCGGACACGTTCGGCATCGAGGCGATCGAGCAGGCCAAGGAGCAGTTCAACAAGGTGGCCGTGGGCATCACGGTGGCCGCGTCGGGCATTGTGGCCATCTCGCTGGTGGTGGGCGGGGTGGGCATCATGAACATCATGCTCGTCTCGGTGAGCGAGCGCACGCGGGAGATCGGCCTGCGCAAGGCCATGGGGGCACGCCCCGGCGTGATCCTCATCCAGTTCCTGATCGAGGCCGTGGTGCTCTGCCTGGTCGGTGCCGCGGTGGGGCTGGCCATCGGCTACGGCGGTGTCATGGCCCTGGCGGGCGCGGGCGGCAAGGAGGGCCTGATGGCCAAGGCCAGCGTGCCGCTGTGGGCCGTGTGGCTGTCGGCGGGCTTCAGCGCCTTCACGGGCATCGTGTTCGGGATGTTCCCGGCGATCAAGGCGGCCCGCCTGGACCCGATCGATGCCTTGCGGCACGAGTGAAGATTGGCACCAAGGCGCAAAGGCACGAAGCACGAGACGGATACGAAGAGCGGTGGTGCGGGGCATGTTGTGCGTGAGTTTTTCCTTCGCACCTTCGTGCCTTTGTGCCGCCCCGGTCTTGAAAAGGACGCACTGATGCGAACGGCTGTCGGCACGAAGCGGTTGATCCTCAGCACCACGGCCGTCGCCCTCGCGGCCGGTTGCGCCGGGCCTCTGGGCACGCGCGAGAGCGACCTGGGCGAGCGCACCAGCCTCTCGCGCCTGCGCGAGGTGCGGCCCCTGGGCATCGAGCAGTTCCGCAACAGCGCGGCCACGCTCCCCGCGATGGGCGGCGACGCGGGCGGCACCGATGCCACCGGCGCGCCTGCCACCGATCCGCTGCTGCGGCCCCGCAGCCGCTTCGAGGGGATGGACGTGGTGGAGTTGTCGCTGGACCAGGTGCGGGCCGAGACGCTGCGGCGGAACCTGAACGTGCAGGTGGCGCTGGTGGACCCTTCGATCGCGGGGGAGAGCCTCGCCGCGGAGCGGGCCAAGTTCAACGCCGTGTTCAGGCCCAGCCTGCGTTACAGCGACAACGACCGGGCCGTGTTCGATTCGACGCAGACCTCCGCGTCGAAGGTCTGGAACGCGGGCGCGGCGGTGGACGTGCCCCTGCGCACGGGCGGGCGCGCCAGCGTGAACCTGACGGGCAGCAAGGTTGATCAGGCCACGACGCTGGGAAACCCCTTTGCGCAGTTCTACAGCAGCGACCTGACCTTCTCGATCAGCCAGCCCCTGCTGCGCAACGGCGGCGAGGACGTCACCACCGTCTCCATCCAGATCGCCTCGTACAACGAGCAGATCGCCCAGGCCAACACCAAACTCACGGTGATCGCCCAGTTGGCGGGCGCGGACAGGGTGTACTGGCGTCTGTACGCGGCCCGGCGCGAACTGGAGGTGCGTCAGCAGCAGTACGAACTCGCCCGCACCCAGTTGGACGTGGCCGAACGGCGCGTGCGTGCGGGCGACTCGGCCGACATCGAGGCCACGCGTGCCCGCAGCGGGCTGGCGAGCCGCCTGGAGGCCATCATCGTCGCCGAGAACAGCGTGCTGGCGACGCAGCGTGAACTCAAGAAGACCGCGAACATGGCCGACCTGGACGTGGAGAGCACGCAGACGATCAAGCCCGTGAGCGCGCCCGAACTGGTGGCCTACGAACTGGAGCCGCGCGGCCTGCTGGAACTGGCCATGAACTCGCGGATGGAACTGCTCAACGCCGAGTTGCAGATTCTCTCCGACGCGACCAACGAGCGCTTCGCGCGCAACCAGATTCTGCCCATCCTGAACCTCGACGCGTCGTACGGGTTCAACGCCATCGGCACGCAGTTCACGCGGACCACGGACCAACTCGCCGACCGCAGGTTCCAGAGTTTTGCGGTGGGCGGCAGCGCCGAGATTCCGTTGGGCAACGAGGCCGCCGAGAGCCGCCTGAACCGGGCCGTGCTCACACGCGTGCAGCGCATCGGCACCAGGCAGGCGCGCGAGCAGACGGTGAAGCAGGAGGTGCTGGACGCGGTGGACCGTGTTCGTGCCGGCTGGCAGCGCATCCTGGCGGCCCGTCAGGCCGCCATCCTCGCCGGTCGCACGCTCATGGGCGAGCAGCGCCAGTTTGAGGTGGGCAACCGCACCAGCACCGACGTGCTCGACGCGGCGACGCGGCTCGCGGATTCGCAATCGTCGGAGATCACCGCACTGACCGATTATCAGATCTCGCAGGTCGATCTTGCGTTTGCGACGGGCACTCTGCTCGGCGCCATGAAGGTGGATTGGGAGCCGCGCGACCCGCGCACGCCGCCGGGTGATTTCATCGGCGAGCGTCGCCACCGCGCGCCGAGCGGACCGGCGGGGAACCCCGCCGCGCCGTTGACCGAGCCCGAGTTGAAGGACGCGATCGAGAACTGGGTGCCGCCGGAACGGCCCGCGGCGACGGGGACGGAAGCGGTTCCGCCGTCCGCCGTACCGGAGGGTGCTCCCGAGCCGAGCAGCGGTGCG
>CAZNEU010000405.1:0-23562 GCA_964571915.1 uncultured Phycisphaeraceae bacterium | reverse complement strand
GAGGCCCTCAAGACCATGCAGCGCAACTGGATCGGCCGCAGCGAAGGGGCGTACATCGACTTTGATTGTTCCACGCGGCGCATCCGCGTCTTCACCACGCGCCCCGACACACTCTTTGGCGCAACCTACATGGTGCTCTGCCCCGAGCACGAGATGATCGACCACATCATTCCTGAGAAGTTCGGGGAGACGAAGTTTGTGCGGGCGATCTTTCCGGGGGCGGAGGCGTTGGTTGCCGCGAACGCATCGCCCAAGGACCTGATCGCGGCGTACCGGGCGCATGCCAAAGGCTGCCGCGATGAGGACCGCCAGCAGGGCAACGACAAGACCGGGTGCTTCACGGGCGCGTACGCGCTCAACCCCGTGAACGGGGCTCGCCTGCCGGTGTTTATTGCGGACTATGTGCTGGCGGGCTACGGTACGGGGGCGATCATGGCGGTGCCGGGGCAGGACCAGCGCGACTGGGACTTTGCCAGGGAGTTTGATCAGCCGATCATCCGCACGGTGCAGCCGCCGGCGGGCTTTGCGGGCGAGGCGTTCACCGAGGATGGACCGACGATCAACAGCGGCCCGCTCGACGGCCTGCGCATGGACGCGGCGAAGGCAAAGATGGCGGCCCGCCTGGAGGAGATCGGCCGCGGCAAGGCGACGATCAACTACAAACTCCGCGACTGGCTCTTCTCGCGCCAGCGGTATTGGGGCGAGCCGTTCCCGATCGTGTTTGACGAGCAGGGTGTGGCCCACGACCTGCCCGAATCCATGCTGCCGGTGCTGCTGCCGGAGGTGGCGAACTTCCAGCCCGAGTCGAGCGATGACCCGGATGCCCCGCCGCGCCCGCCGTTGGCGCGGGCGAAGGAATGGGTGAACGCGCGGCTGGACCTGGGCGACGGGCGGGGGGAGCGGCCCGTTACGCGCGAGACCAACACCATGCCCAACTGGGCGGGGAGTTGCTGGTACTACCTGCGGTACTTGGACCCGGCGAACGGCGCGGCGATGGTGGGCACTGAGGCCGAACGGTATTGGATGGTGTCTACCAAATCTCGTGGCACAGCCTTGCAGGCTGTGTCCTCCATACCTCCCACGGGGGCCCGGCCTCCCATCACCGGCGACCTTGTGAAGTCCGCACGAAACCTGCCCCACTGGCAGCAAGGGGGCGCAAACTACTTCGTCACGTTCAACCTGCGTGGGGGGGCGATGAGCGATGCCGAGAAGCGCATCGTGCTCGAAGCCTGTCGCCACTGGGACGGCGATCGCCTGACACTCTGGGCCGCGTGCGTGATGCCCGACCATGTTCACATGATCGTGCGACCCTTGGAACGCACGCCCGGTCAGTGGCACGCGCTGGGCGACCTGGTGGGCGGAATCAAGCGGCACAGTGCCCGTGAGATCAACCGGGCACGCGGCGCCGAGGGCTCCCTGTGGCAAGACGAGTCCCACGACCGCATCATCCGGCACGACGAGTTCGACGACACGTGGGCCTATCTGATAGACAACCCGGTGAAGGCCGGGCTGGTGGCCACGGGGGGCGAGTGGCCATTCACTCTGTGGCGAGCGCGTTCCACCGAGCCCCTCACGCAGGGAGGCCCGGGAGGACACAGCCTGCAAGGCTGTGCCACGAGTTCAGGTAGGAGCGCAACGGAGCACATCCGTGCTCCGTTTGATCCCTCGATCCACCATTCGGGCGGCGTGGACCTCTACGTCGGCGGCGTGGAGCACGCCGTGCTGCACCTGCTCTATGCACGCTTCTGGCACAAGGTGCTGTTCGATCTGGGGCACGTGAGCACGCCCGAGCCGTTCGGGCGGCTGTTCAATCAGGGGTACATCCAGGACTACGCGTTCAAAAACGAAGCGGGCTTCTACGTCGATGCGTTCAAGGTGGCGTGCCCGGACGGCTCGCTCTTCTTTGACGATAAGGCGAAGGCGGGTCCGTACTTCTTTGAGGGCAAGCCCGTGGCACGCGAGTACGGGAAGATGGGCAAGAGTTTGAAGAACGCGGTTGCGCCCGACGAGGTGTTCGCCGACTTCGGCTGCGACACGCTGCGCGTGTATGAGATGAGCATGGGGCCGCTGGAGGCGAGCAAGCCGTGGAACACCCGCGACATCGCCGGGGCGCACCGGTTTTTGCAGCGCGTGTGGCGCAACCTGGTGGATGAGAAGACGGGCGTGGTGCGTGTGGCCGACGGGCCGCCCGCCGACCCATCGCTCGTGAAACTGCTGCACAAGACGATCGCCGGCGTGCGCAAGGACATGGAGACCCTGGGCTTCAACACCGCCGTGGCGAAACTCATCGAGTTCAACAACGAGGTGACGAAGCGCTGTGGCCCGGATGTGAAGGGTGCCGCCGTGCCCCGGGGCATCGCCGAGCCGCTCGTGCTCATGCTCGCGCCGCTGGCTCCGCACGTGGCCGAGGAACTCTGGCAGAAACTCGGGCACACCGGCTCGCTGGCGTTCGCACCCTTCCCCGTCGCGGACGCGGCCCTCGCCGCCGATGATGAGATCGAAATCCCCGTGCAGGTGCTGGGCAAACTGCGCGGCAAGGTGGTGGTGCCCGCGGGGAGCGACGCCGCCACGATCGAGGCCGCGGCCAGGGCCGACCCGAAGATCGCAGAGCACCTTGCGGGCAAGTCCATCAAGAAGGTGATTGTGGTGCCGGGCAAACTCGTGAACTTTGTGGTGGCCTGAGGGGGCTACTTCTCACGGACCACGATGGGCACGGCCACGGGCCAGGTCGGCTCGGGGCGTGCCTGCTCCTTCGCCGTGCGGCTGAGCGGAGCGGGCGCGGCTGGGCCCGTGGTGGCGGCGCTCGGCAGTGTCGCGGCCTGCTGCTGCACGCGTGTCTGCCGAATCTGGAGTGCCAGCGGTTCGTCCATCTCAATGAGTTGCGCCACCTGCATCGTGCCGGGCGTCAGCGCACGCAGCAGCGAGCGGATCGATCGCTCATCGGGCATCACCATCGCCTCGTATCCCTGTTCAAGCACGCGTGCCGCAGCCGCGGGCGGCAGCATGGGCGTGGCGGCATCAGCAGGCGCCAGCAGTGTTGCAGCGGCGGGAGCGGGGGCTTGCTCGTCGGCCGTGGCGGATGACGCAGCGAGGGGGGCACCGGGCGTGGTCGTGCCGAACGACTCGGCGGTTGATTGGGCCCGTGCCAGCGCGAGTTGCTGGCGCACATAGGCGGCGGTCTGCGCGGCGATGCTCGCGTCCTGCTGGCGTGCCACGCGCAGGCCCGCGGCGGGGCGGCGCGTCAGGCTGTCGAGGCGCAACTGCGTGCGGTCGGTCTCGCCGGAGCGCACCTCGATGATGAGGCGGCCTTCGCGGGCCAGTTCTGCCGCGCGGGTGAGGGACATGCCCCAGGGCTGCTGCGGGGCGGGCGCATCCACGTTCTGGTCGGGCGGCATGGGGCCGACGAACTGGGCGGTGGCTTCCGCGAGCGCCACGCTGTCGGCGGCGGTGCCGGTGTCTTCGTCGAGGGTGGCGGCAGATTCGAGCCCGGCCGTCGCGGCGGCGGTCGCGGCCTCTTCGGCCTTTTCGCGGGCGCTGGCCAACATCTGTTCCATCTGGGCCGGGTCGGGGCCGCCCCGGTGCAAGGTGGCGTCGCTATCGAAGCCGGCGTTGATGGCCACGGGGCGGCGAGCGTTGGTCGTTGTTGAACCTGGAGCGAGTGTAAACCACGCCGCGCCCGCCACCAGCGCAAGCGCGGCCGCGGCGGCGAGCGAGCGGGCCGGACCGATGCGAGCCAGGATGCCGCGCGTCTCCGGGCGCGGGGCGACGACGGGCACCGGCCCCGATGCCGCGCGCTCCACGCCGGCCACGCTGGCGAGGGTTTCAGCCTCCAGCAGCGCCTCCACGGATTCCAGCAGGCCGACCGGGGCCTTTTCTGGCGCCAGTGAGACGAGTGCCGCGCGGTCCGCACGCATCCCCTGCACCAGCGCGGCAAAGGCCGCATCAGCCGCGAGCGCGGCCTGAATCCGCGCGGCCACATCCGGCGCGAGCGCCGCGCCCTCGACAAAGTCGAGGATGTCGGTTTCGTTCAGGTTGGAAGGGAAGGCAGGCACTGGGCACTGGGCATTAGGCACTGGGGCTGGATGGGTTGGTTGTGGAGTTGGTCATGGCGGTTCGCAGGGCGGCGCGGGCCCGGAAGAGGCGGCTCTTCACGGTGCCCACGGGCACATCAAGCACGAAGGCGATCTGGTCGTAATCGAGGCCGCGCACGTCGCGGAGGATCAGGATCGAGCGTTGCTCCATGTCAAGGCTGGCCAGGGCGCGCGACACCGCCGCGTGCTCGGCAAGGGGTTCGACGCCCGAGCGGCCCGAATGTTCCCCGTCTCCCTCGGCCGCGCCGTGGTGCCGCGGCACGTCCCCTCGCAGCGTCTCGGCTGGCGAAGCGGAATCTGTTCGGGTGTCCGAGAACGCGCTCCCGGCTCCTTGAAGGCTCACGGTTCGTCGGTGCCTGGCGGCGCGAAGGTGGGAGAGGCAGCGGTTCATGGCGATGCGGATGGCCCAGGTGGAGAAGAGGCTCTGGCCGTCAAACTGGTGAAGGTTGCGGATGAGTTTGACGAGCGTGTCCTGCGCGAGTTCCGCCGCGTCGTCGCGGTTGCCGACCATGCTCACGCACACGGCAAAGAGCCGGTCCTGATACCGGGCCAGGAGGGTGCTCATGGCCGCGCGATCGCCCGCGCGGGCCTGGGCCACCAGATGCAGGTCGCGGGCGGTGGCCGCGTCGTCGGGCTGTTGATCACCGGTCGGCATGCACGTCGATGGTACCGGGCGGGGCGTGGGCCGTGCCCGCCGCGGCTACGCTGCTGCCCCATGGCCGGCACGCGCGTTGCACACTCTCCAGCCCCCGCGCCAGACCACAACGGAGCGGGCACGCCCGCTCGGGGCATGCTCCTGGTCATCAGCGGCCCCTCCGGCGTGGGCAAGACCACCATCACCCGCAGCGTGGTGCGGGCCTTCCCCACCGCCGTGTTCAGCGTCTCCGCAACCACGCGCCCCAAGACCGCGGCCGACACCGAGGGCGTGGATTACTTCTTCGTCTCCGATGAAGCGTTTGATCGGATGATCGCACAGAACGAGTTTCTCGAGCACGCGGGCGTCTTCGGCAAGCGCTACGGCACGCCGCGTGCGTGGGTGCGGGAGCGCCTCGCCCAGGGCCGCCTGGTGATTCTGGAGATTGACGTGCAGGGGGCGCTCAATGTGAAGCGGGCCTGCCCGGATGCGTTCAGTATCTTCGTGATGCCGCCGACGGAGGACGTGCTGCTGGACCGCCTCCGTGCCCGCAAGCGTGAGGACGAGGCCGTGATCCAGCGCCGCTTCGCCGAGGCCCGCCGCGAGATCGAGACCGCCAAAACCTGCGGCGTGTACGACCTGTTCCTGGTGAACCGGGTGCTCGATGAGGCCGTGAGCCGGGCCGTCCGGGCAATCCAGGGCGAGTTGGCCCGGCGCGTTGCCCCGCCCCCCCCGTCCCCCCCGTCCCCCCAACCCTGAACCCTGCGCAGCCCGCGCAACAACCAGTAATACACTTTGGGCGGGCGGTAGTCGCCGCCGCGCTGGCCGTTGGCTGATTCGCATGAACCCCGTTGCCGTTGAAGCCCTGGTGGGCCAGATCGAAGCCAAGGACCGCCTGACGGCGGCCCACACCTGGCGCGTGGTGCTGTATGCACGGGCCATGGCGGAGACGGCGGGCCTGGATGAGCACGAGGTGGAACGGATCACGCACGCCGCGGCCCTGCACGACCTGGGCAAACTGGATATCCCCGACGCGATCCTGCAGAAGCCCGGCCCCCTGGACGCGGCGGAGTTCGCGATCATCAAGACCCACGCGGCCCGCGGGCACGAGCGGCTGACGGACATGGGCGAACGCGATGCACTGGTGCTGGCCCTGGTGCGGCACCACCACGAACGCATGGACGGCACCGGCTACCCCGACGGCCTGCGTGGCGAGGCCATCCCGCTGGCGGCGCGGCACTTCGCCGTGATTGATGCGTTCGATGCCATGACCAGCATCCGGCCTTACCGCAGCAGCGTGGGCCCGGAGGCCGCCCAGCGCGCCTTGACCGAACTTGCGGAGCGCCGCGGCCCGTGGTACTGCGAAGCGAGTGTGGACATGTTCACGACGCTCTACCGCTCGGGCACGCTGGGGTGGATATTGGAGTATTGCAACGACCGCTGCCCGCTCCCGGCGTACCAGAAGGGGTCGAAGGCGGTGCGCCGCGCGAGCCCGATGGTGATGAGGCAGGACGGGGTGGCGGGTGTGTAGGGGGTGTCGGATGGGCCACGCAGCAACCGACCGGGCCGACCGACGCGCCACGCCACCGGCGGATGGTTCGACAACTGGGCCGGCGCGCGGCTGGGAGTTGTTCGTGCCGCCCGTGCGTTGCATGGCCCGTGGTGTGGCCGCGACCTCGGAGCCACAGTGGTACGCCTCATGCCTTTCCGCACGCACTACGGACGCGGACCGCCTCGCGGCGGCGACGGATGGACACGGCGTGGAACCGCAACTTCTCGCTCATCACCGCTCGCGGCAATCTGGATGGCACACGTTCATGAGCGGAGCGCACGGGTACAGCGTGGTGCGAGCGACCAGCGCCAGCCTGCGGAACGGCGGGGCGGAGTGGAACACGGCGCTGTTGCTGAGCAAGCCACTCGTGTACTGCGCGGCCGCCGTGCTGCACGGGTTCGGGCTGTCCATCGAAGCGCGGCTTACCGCGGCGCTGGCAGCGGCCCGCTGCCCGCATTGCGCGTACGCCATGCACCACGCTTTGGTGCCAGCCGGACACGGCGACTTCAGCAAGCGACTGAAGGAGTGCCCGGAGTGCGGATACCCGTGGCCGCTCTTGCCACCGCCGTTGTGATGGTGCGGAGTAGACGCGGCCATCCCGAAGGGATGCCACCTGCCGCTCGGCCCCCGCATACGCGCGGGCCGCGTCGGCTGCAAGTTACACGTCATACATCGCGCCGCACCGTGCGCCAGCCGCGCCCCTTGCCGACCCGTAACTCGCGCTCGGCGCGCTTGATGCGATGCGCCCACGGCGGGCGCGTGAGGTACGCCACGTAGTCCGCTAGCGAGGGGAGGCGCGCCGCCGGCACGCCGTCGATGGATCGCTTGAGCTGCGTGCGCAGGTTCATCGTGGTCATGGCCGCGCATGGTACGTGGGCTTCTCCGCACCGGTGCCGGCTACGCTGCCCACCTTGCCCTCCGCCGCGCCCGATCTTGATGCACCGCTCGAAACCACACACCCGTTCTGGGACATGGTGAAACTCGCCGCGCCCACCGTGGCCACCATGCTCTCGTACACCGCCATGCAGTTCACCGATGCGTTCATGGTGTCGCGCATCGATCCGCCCGACCCCGTCCACCTCGCGGCTCAGGGCAACGGCGGCATCTGGGCGTTTGTGCCCGCCTCGATGGCCCTGGGCTTTGTGGGCGTCGTGAACACCTATGTCTCGCAGAACCTCGGCGCCGGGCACCCCGAGCGCGGCCCGGCCTACGCCTGGAACGCCCTGTGGCTGGGCTTGCTGGCGTGGGTGGGCCTGATGCTGCCCATGGCCGTGCTGCTGCCCCACGTGTTCGCGCACATGGGCCACGAGCCGCGCTTGCTGGAACTCGAAACGGCCTACGGCCGCATCCTGCTCTGCGGGCTCATCCTCACCGTCTGCACGCGGGCCATGTCGCAGTTCTTCTACGGCCTGCACAAGCCGGGCATCGTGTTCACCGCCGCGGTGGTGGGCAACCTTGCCAACCTCTTCCTCAACTACCTCCTCATCTATGGCCACTGGGGCCTCCCCAAGATGGGCGTGAACGGCGCGGCGACGGCCACCGTCATCGCCACCGGCATCGAACTCTGCCTGCCGCTGGGCCTCTTCCTTTCGCGCGGCTACCACGAGCGCTACGGCACCCGCACCGCATGGCGCCCCAGCCTGCCGCACGTCAAAGACCTCTTCCGTCTGGGCTGGGCACCGGCCCTCATGTTCGGCAACGAGATCATCTGCTGGGCCATCTTCATGTCGTCGTACGCGGGCCGCTTCGGCGCGGCTCAGAACAGCGCCAGTTGGATCGCCCTGCGCTACATGCACCTCTCCTTCATGCCCGCCGTCGGCATCTCCTACGCCTGCACCGCCATGGTCGGCCGCGCCCTGGGTGCCAACCGGCCAGACCTCGCCGCGGCCCGCGCCAGGCAGGGCGTGCTGCTGGCCATGGCCTACATGGGCGTGTGCGCTCTCGCCTTCGTGCTCTTCCGGCACCCCATGATCGACCTCTTCATGCCCGAGGGCACACCGCCCGACCAACGCGCGGCGATTCTTCACGTGGGCACGCGCATCATGATCGTGGCCGCGGTCTTCCAACTCTTTGACGGCCTGGGCATCACGCTCGTGGGCGTGCTGCGCGGCGCGGGAGACACGGTCTGGCCCGGACTGCTCACGATCGTGCTGGCCTGGACCTGCATCGTGGGCGGCGGATGGGTGGTGGCGGAAGCGTGGCCCGCGGGCGGGGCCCTGGGGCCGTGGATCGCCGCGGGAGCGTACATCATCCTGCTGGGTCTGGGCCTGTTCTACCGCTTCGCCTCGGGCAAGTGGCGCGAGGTTCACCTGCTGCGGCACAGCGCAGGGGCTTGATTCCCGCCCCGATCCCGCCGATTGAGAACGTTCGATAACCCAGCGCCAGCAAGGTGCGCGGGCAGGCGGCGGGGCGGGCACGCCACCTAAACTCCCCCTTCCCCCGGCCCTGCTGGGAGCTCCCGACGCTCGTTTCCTTCGCCCCGCCGCACGGGGCGGCAGACAGAAGACCGCTATGGAACCTCTCGTTCTCGGCCTGAACTCGTCGCACCCCGATTCTTCAGCCGTGCTCATGAACAAGCGCGGCATGATCGCCGGCATCTGCGAGGAGCGGATCAACCGCCTCAGGCACTGCGCCGTCTTCCCGCGTGAGGCCATCCGCGAGGTGCTCCGCATGGCCGGGGCCTCCATCGGCGACGTGACCGACGTGGCCTTCGCCCGCGACCCCTACGCCAACAAGGGCGCCAAACTCGCTTTCATCGCCAAGAACCCGCGCGTGGGGTTCAACCTCGCCAAAATCCGCCTGGGCGTGAAGAGGGAGAACCAGAAGGCCGAGGCCCTGCACGAGCAGATGGGCTTCACCGCCGACCAGTGCAAGTTCAACGTTCACAACGTGGAGCACCACCTGGCCCACGTCGCCAGTTCGTTCTACTGGTCCGGCTTCGACAAGGCGACCGCCGTGTCCGTGGATGGTTCGGGAGACTGGTGTTCCGTCATGCTCGCCCGCTGCGAGGGCAGCACCATCGACGTCCTGCACCGCACCCACCCGCCCCACTCGCTGGGCATCTTCTACACCACCCTCTGCGGCTTCATCGGGTTCAACAAGTTCGGTGAGGAGTACAAGGTCATGGGCCTGGCCGCCTACGGCAAGCCCGTGTACCTCGATCAACTCCGCTCCTTCGTGCAGTGGGACCCGGCCCGCGGCCTGCGCCTGAACGAGGAGTATTTCACGACCTACTCGCGCATCTCCGACCATGCCGAACGCACCTTCGGGGCCGTGGTGGACGGCGAGATCATGATGCCGCGCATGTATTCCGACGCGGTGGAGACGCTCTTCGGGCCTGCGCGGCAGCGGAAGAACCCCCTCACCACCCGCGACCACGACATGGCCGCCTCCATCCAGAAGCGCTTCGAGGAGGTCTACATCGACATGGTGAAGGACGCGATCGCCCGCACCGGCATCCGCGATGTCGTCCTCGCCGGCGGCTGCGCCCTCAACGGTGTCGGCAACGGCCGCCTTGTGATGGAAGGCCACCTCGACCGCGTCTACATCCACCCCGCCGCGGGCGACGACGGCACCGGCGCGGGTGCCGCGGCATTCGTCCTTTACAACAAACTCGGCCTGCCGCGCACGCCCGAAGTGAGCCACGCCTACTGGGGCACGGAGTGGACGAGCGAGCAGTGCGAAGAAGCCGCCAAGGCCAGCGGCATGCCCTTTCGCAAACTCGACGAGGCCGCGCTCCTGCACACCACGGTGGATGCGCTCTGCCAGGGCAAGATCGTGGGCTGGTTCCAGGGCCGTGAGGAATGGGGCCCGCGGGCCTTGGGCAACCGCTCCATCCTCGCCAACCCGGCGTGGCCGAACATGAAGGCCATTCTCAACGCCCGCATCAAAAACCGCGAGCCCTTCCGCCCCTTCGCCCCCGCCGTGCTCGAAGAGCGCCTGAGCGAGTTGTACGAAGGCTCCCACAGCGTGCCGTTCATGAACATCGTCTACAAGACGCGCCCCCAATGGCGGCAGAAACTCGGCGCCGTGAACCACGACGACGACACCGGGCGCGTGCAGACTGTCCGCCGCGACCAGAACCGCCTCTACTACGACCTCATCAAGGCGTTCGACAGCCGCACCGGCGTGCCCGTCCTGCTCAACACCAGTTTCAACGAGAACGAGCCGATCGTCCACACGCCCGCCCAGGCCATTGCGTGCTTTGCCCGCACCAAGATGGACTGCCTGGCCGTCGGGCCGTTCTGGTGCGAGAAGCCCGACTCCGTCGCGGCCAAGGCCCAGGTCATCGCCGCCGAGGCGTGAGGAGTACCCCCACCCTCCGGGTGGGTCTTCGAGAATCCGTTTCAGATATCAAACATCGACTCCGGCGCGCCCTTCTCCCGCAGGGTCGGGTTGCTCCGCAGCGTGAGTTCCGCCTGCTTCTGCCGCACGATGTGCCCCGGCGGGATGCCCTGGGTGAGGAACACGCCGCCGTTGATCACGCAGTCATCGCCGATGATCGTGTCGCCCCCCAGGATCACCGCGCCCGCGTAGATCGTCACGCGGTTTCCGAGCGTGGGGTGCCGCTTGGTGCCGCGCACCAGCCGCCCGGCGTGGTCGCGCGCAAAACTCTTCGCTCCCAGCGTTACGCCCTGATACAACTTCACGTCGTCGCCGATCTCCGCCGTCTCACCGATCACGGTGCCCGCCCCGTGGTCCACAAAGAAGCGCGCCCCGATGCGGGCCCCCGGGTGGATGTCAATGCCGGTCAGGCGGTGGGCCGTCTCGGCGATAATCCGAGGCAACAGCGGCACGCCCAGGTGGTAGAGCGTGTGCGCAAGGCGGTGGTGCAGCATCGCCCGCACGCCGGGGTAGCACAGAATGATCTCGTCGGTGTGCTCGGCCGCGGGGTCGCCGTCGAAGGCCGCCTGCACATCCGCGGAGATCAGCCCGCGCACCGTCGCCAGGCCGCGCAGAAAAGCGTCGGCCGTGCGGCGGGCCGCCTCAGCGCAGTCCAGTTCGGCCACCTCGCCCTCACCGCGCTCGCGGCTGGCGCGCCGGAAGCGCACCGGCCAGGGGGCCCAGAAACTCCCATCGTCCTCACCGGCGGCGGTGCGCAGCGGCTGGCCGCACATGTAGCGCAGCGCCAGGCCGATCTGTCGCTGCGCGTGCGCGTGCAGCCGGGCCGCGTGCCCGGACACGAACCACTCCAGCGTGCCGGCTGACGGTGGCACGCCCTCAAAGAACCCGGGGAAGATCAGCGTGCGCGCCAGTTGCAGCAGTTCCTCAACCGCCCGCAGGTCGGGCGCGGCGGGCCCGGTCTGGGTGCCCTCGCCCTTGAGCGCTGCCGCGCCCAACCCTGACAGATGCCGTGTGCGCGGGTCGGCTTCGATAGACGCTTGCAGAGCCGCCGCCGCGGCCTCGAGAGCAGGGTTTCCGGGACGCTGGGTGTTCATCGCTGGCATCGTTGGCCGGCCGGGTCCCGCAATCCGGTGAGATCGTGCGGTGGCGCGGGCGCGGGGGGCGGCGGGTCGCCGGTTTACCCCGGACTCTCCCGATCACGCCGGGCGGGCCTGGAACCTGCCGCGGGCTTGACGCGAATGGGTTGGACCCGTATAACCCCTTCCCTGCCAAGGAGTTCCCGCATGAAGTTGCCCGCCAAATCGCTCGTTGCCCGCCTGTTCTTCCCCGCCGCGGCGGTGGCATCGGCCCTGGTCGGTGGGTGCGCCAGCGAGTCGCGTGCGCAGCTCGACGACATCCGCAGCGATCCCACTCCAGAACTCGTCACGCTCACGCAGCGTCAGGACGATATCGACAACCAACTCACCGTCAACTTCAACACCGACATGCGCTCGTTCTACCGCGACCTGGGCGTGTTCATGGGCTTCCAGGGCCCCTCGCGCCTCAGCCCGTACCCCATTCGCTGAGGGCCTTGCGGGTACCCCCACGCTCCGCGTGGGGCTTTCCGGGTACCCCCACGCTTCGCGTGGGGCCTTGCTCCTCCGCAAAGATAAAAAAAGGGCCGCGCATGGGCGCGGCCCTTTGTGCTGGTGAACGCAAGACACGGCGGGGCCGGATCAGGCCGCGGTGTACTGCCCGCGCCCCATGCGCTTGAAGCGCTTCTTTTCTTTGAGGAGCGCGGCGTTGACGATGGTGCGGAAGTTGGGCGAGTAGGTGGTGTACCCGGCCTTGCGCACGGCAGCGGCCGCTTCCGTAACACTCATCGTCTTGCCGTTGAGGGCACGGGCGAGCGACTCCACCAGGTTGAGCTTGTTGTTGGCCCGCGTGGTGGCGCCCATGCCCAGGCCGCTGCCGGGGCGGCGACCGGCCCGCCCAAGCCCGCCGTTGGCGGCGATCTGGGCGTCGAGCTGCTCCACCCGCTTCACCAGCTTGGCCCGCTTCCGCCGGAGTTTTCCGACCGAACGCTGGCGCCTGGAAATCTCGTGCTCGAGTTCACCAACCGAGAGCGACAACAAAGCGGATGAACGTGCCATGGAACTTTCCTCACAGGGGGTTCTTCAACTCACCACGCCGATGCACCGCATCAACGCAACACCGCTCGTAACTTTGAGCGAGAGGGGATGAAAGCACAGAAATGTGGCTTCGTCAAGCGCCACCGGCCACGGACCAAGGCAGAACAAAGCCCGACCATCTCTCCTGTCGCCGCCGCGCGCCCCGCGTTGATTCCCCCGGCTCGCGCGCGCACGCTTGCACGCACGTGCGCACGCCCGCCGACCATTCCACCGTCTCTTCCCTCGTGCGCCTGGTGCGCTGGCGGCGGCGTTTCGTTGCCGCCGTCCTGCTCATCGCGGCCCTGAGCGGCGTGGTCGTGGGGGCGTGCTTCTGGCTCGCGGCCGGCCGTCCCGGGTGGTGGCGGGCCATCGACCCGGCCGACCCGGCGGTCCGGGCTCGGGCCCGGGCCGTGGAGAACGGCCTGGTCACCGTGCTCACCGAGCAGCGCGGCACGGAGCCGTGGGTCGCTCGCATCGCCGATGCCGACGCCTCCGCGTGGCTCGCCGCGCGCCTGAGCGAGTGGGCCGTGGCCGGAGGCCCGCTCGAGCGCTGGCCCGCGGAAGTGCTCCAGGTGCAGGCCCGTTTCGAGCCGGGCGCACTCGTGCTGGGGGCGCACCTTCAGACCGGTCTGGGCGAGGGGCGCGTGGTTTCGGTTCGCGTGGCGCCGCGCATGGACGCGACGGGTGCATTGTTCACGCGCGCAACCTCCGTGCGGTTCGGCCGCCTGCGCGTGCCCGCCCGCTTCGTCGTGGCCGAGGGGGCCTCCGCCGCGCCCGCGCGCTGGTTGCGCGCCCAGCGCTACCTGCCCACCGATTTTCAGGGCCGGCCCGAGGTCGAGTCGCTGGCGCGGGCGCTGCTGGGCGAGGTGCCGCTGGCGCACGCACCGGCGCTGCGCCTTTCAGACGGGCGGGTGGTGCGGGTTCTGGGCGTGCGCGCCGCCGACGGGGTTCTTGAGATCACCTGCCGCACCGAGCCCGCGCCGCGCTGAGCGCCCCCGCTCGGCGCACGCTCAATCTCCCAGCAACGAAAAAACCGTCAGCGTCATGGTCATCACGAAGGCGTTGTGGATCGCGTGGGCGGTCATGCTGGCGATCAGGCTGCCGCGCCACTGCCGGATGATGGCAAAGCCGATGCCCAGCGCCATCACGGGGAAGAGCAGCAGCGCGTCATACGCGTGCCCCAGCGCAAAGACCGTGGCCGACACCAGCCCCGCGGCCAGCCAGGGCATGTATCCGGTCAGGTGCCGGAACAGGCCGCCGCGGAAGACCGTCTCTTCCACCAGGGGCGCCCACACCACGGCCAGGGCCACCAGGATCACCAGTTGCACGCCGCTCGTGCCCGAGAGCAACTCCAGAATCGGGTTGGCGGGCGGGCCGCTGTCGGGCAGGTTCATGGCCTTGCGTATGGCCTCTCGAACCAGCAGCGCCACCAGCGTCGTGATCGCGCCCAGCAACAGGATCGGGAGGCACGCGAGATAACCCACCAGCCCCGCGCCCATTTCCCTGAGTAGGCCGCGCCCCGAGTGCAACCCCAGCGAAGCGCGGGCCTCGCCCCACCCCATGCCCCGCGCCATCGGCCACGCGAAAATGGCCAGCAGGCCCCACTGCGCGCACAGCGAGAACCACACCACCGTGTCGCGCCCCGCCAGCGAGGCCACGCCCATGGACGAGGCCTTGAGCACCAGAAAGCCCAGAAAGAACACCGCCACCATCTCAATACCCAAACTCCCCCCCGCCGCCGCGGGCACGTGCCGGAAGCGCAGCGAGCGCGTGGCCATCATCACCAGGGCAGTGATGAACAGACCGAACCCCGCCAAGAGGCCCGCCAGCATCACGAACCCCAGCACCAGGAACACCACCACAAGCGTGGAGCCCTGCGCGCGGGTCCTGGCCCTGAACGGATCGGTCGCGGGCGTGCCGAACGCCCCCGCCACGCGCCCGAAGTACCCGTGCCGATCAACCAGGCCCTTCAACGCGTCCGCATCCGGCGGCGCACGCCCCTCATACACCGCGCGAAAAACCGCCGCGTCCCCACGCAGCGGCGAATCAGCGGGCAGGCCCTTCTCCAGTTGGTCCAACTCGGCGAGGGCCTCTTGCGCGCTCCGCGTTTCACCCAGAATGGGCACCAGCCGCAGTTTGCTCGTGTCGGTGCGCGCCCCCTGCCGCAGTTGGTTCACGAACGGCTCCATCGGGTCCGGCCCCGGCGCGGCGGCCGCGCCGCTCTCCTTCAAGGCCGCGTTGATGCGCACAAAAATCTTCGCGATCAGCAGGTTCGGATCGTCCTCGGCGGGGTCGATCGCCGCCGCCGCACCCGCGCTCCCCGCCGCGCCCCGCCCCGCCGCGCCCCGCCCCGCCGCGCTCCCCACGCCCTGCTGAAGCACAACCACGGCCACGAGCAGCGCCGCCGCGCACAGCCACGCCAGTTTTGCCGCGCCCCGCGTCCCCGGCTCCGGCCGATGCCCCGTCTCCACCAGCACCCCCGCGGCTGTTGGCGCGGCCGTGCCCGTGGGTTGTTGCGGAAGGGGTGTCGGGAGCCAGGGGTTGGACATGGCGTGATTATCGGCTCACCGGCCCTCGCGCGGCACCACCGCCGGGCAAACTTCCGCGTTGCGGCCCGCGTACCGATGCCGCTACCCTGTGCACCGGCCTCGCCGCGGTCCGTCCGAGCCCCCACTCCCGCCCTCGTGCCGGCCAGCCACCACCCCATGAGCACACCCGAAAGCCTTTCCCCCGCAGTTCTTGCCGGCGCGGCCGAAGCGACGGCCCCCGGGGTCGGGCCAAGCCCGGCCGCCGGAGCGCCCGCCCCACCCAAGGAGAGCGTGAAAGACACCCTCATCTCGGTGATCATCGCGTTCGTGCTGGCGTTTGTCTTCCGCGGCTTTGTGGTCGAGGCGTTCGTGATTCCGACCGGCTCGATGGCCCCCACGCTGCTGGGCCAGCACATGCGCTTCAACGCCGAGGCCTCGGGCGTGCCCTGGACCGTCGGCCCGTGGAGCACCTTTCCCGGAACCATGGACCCCACGCCCGTGCAGGGCCAGACGGGCGTTGCCCAGGACCCGGTGCTGGTCCACGACCCGCGCTCGGGCCAGGCCTACGAACGGCGCGACCTGCCGCGATTGGCTGGCGACCGCATCCTCGTGCTCAAATACCTCTACGCCCTCAACGAGCCCAAACGCTTCGACGTGGTCGTCTTCAAGAACCCCGGCGACCCCACGGTGAACTACATCAAGCGCCTCATCGGCCTGCCGGGCGAGCAACTGGCGCTGGTCGATGGCGACGTGTTCGTGCGCAAGGCCGGCCCCGCAGCCGGCGCCGACCCTTCCGACACGCCCATCACCTGGCAGGAGCCCGGCTGGACCATCGCCCGCAAGCCCGACGACGCGGCCCGCGCCATGTGGCAACCCGTCTTCGATTCCGCCTTCGCCCCCTCCAACCCCAAAGGCCCCGACGGTCAGACGTGGTTCAACCCCCCCTGGCGCGGCGGCGGCAACGGCGAGGATTGGCAGATCGACAACCGCCGCAGTTACACCCACACGGGCACCGGCCCCACCACGCTGGAGTGGGATGCCTCGCGCACGTTCTTTGTCAAGCCCGGCGCGCCCGAACGCTGGGAGATCAACGACCGCTACGCCTACAACGAAACCCCCTTCATGGTCGGCTCGCCCCACTACCCCGTCTCCGACATCCGCCTCAAGGCCGGCATCGAGCCTTCCAGCGGCGGCACGGGCGCGATCACGGTGATGCCCACCATCGACACGCGCGCCCACCAGTTCCGCGGCATCATCGAGGCGGGCACCGCACGCGTCCAGATGCGCCCCCTCGCCGCGCCCGGCAAGCCGGAAGCGGAGTGGACGACACTGGGTGAGGGCGCCTGCGCCGCGTTCCGGCCCGGCATCACCACCAACGTGGAGTTCTGGCACCTCGACCAGCGCCTGGAACTCTGGGTGGACGGCACGCTCGCCGCCAGCGGCAACTACAACTGGACACCCGCCCAGCGCATCGCCTTCGCCACCGGCCAGTCGCTCGGGCAGATCGCCGCGGCCAACCCCAACGCCTCCATGCAACTCGTCGATGCACGCCTGTACGTCAGGCCGCGCGTGCGCTGGGCCTTTGCCGGTGCCGGGGGCGCGGCGGGCCCAGGAGCGTTCACGTTGCACCGCGTGGGTCTTGACCGCGACCTGCACTACCGCCCCGCCCGCCGCAACGCCTCCGGACGGCCCGCCTGGGCCACCCACCCCACCACCACCATGCGGCTCAACGGCGACCAGTTCTTTGTGTGCGGAGACAACAGCCCCGCCAGCGAGGACTCGCGCCTGTGGGAAAGGCCCGATGAGTGGGTGGCCGCGCAGATCGACCCCACCGTGGGCGTGGTGCCGCGCGACCTGATGCTGGGCAAGGCCTTCTTTGTCTACTTCCCCGCGCTGGCGGGCAGCAGCCCCATCCCCATGCCCGATTTCGGCCGCCTCCGCTGGATCCGCTGACACCCGCCGCGCCGCTCTTGATGCCCGGTTCACTCCCCCCTCCCCGATGGCCGATAACTCCCCCATGGCCACCGCCGGCAAGGTCCTTCCGCTTGACCAACTCCTCGCCCTCCGCGCCGCAGCGCAGCGCCACGGCCGCGCCGTTGTCCAGTGCCACGGCTGCTTTGACATTGTCCACCCCGGCCACATCCGCCACCTGCGCCAGGCCAAGGGCCAGGGCGACATCCTCCTTGTCTCCATCACCTCCGATGCTGCGTGGACCAAGGCCCGCGGCCAGCCCCTGATCCCCGAAGACCTCCGCGCCGAGAACCTCGCCGAACTCGACTGCGTCGACTGGGTCTACATCGACCCCCACTCTACCGCCGCCGAAGTCCTCGAATCCATCCGCCCCGATGTCTACATCAAGGGTCGCGAGTACGAGACCAACCCCGACCCGCGCTTCCTGGCCGAGCGCGAAACCGTCGAACGCCACGGCGGACGCGTCGTCTTCTCCTCCGGCGATGTCGTCTTCTCCTCCACCGCCCTCATCGGCTCCCTCGAGCACTCCGCCGACCCCTACCACGCACGCCTCGCCCAACTCCTTGCCCGCCCCGAACTCGACGGCTCCGCCCTCACCTCCCTCGTCTCCGCCTTCCGCGGCAAGCGCCTCCTTGTCCTGGGCGAAACCATCATCGACGAGTACATCCTCTGCGACAAGCCCGAGGTCGCCAGCGAATCGCCCGTGATGACCCTCCGCCCGCTCGAACGCCGCGCCTACGACGGCGGCGCGGCGGTCATCGCCCGCCACCTCGCCGCGCTGGGCGCCAAGCCCACGCTCCTCACCGGCCTCCCCGTTTCCCCCGAGGCTCAGGCCCTTTCGCACCGCCTCCGCGCCGAGGGCATCGTGGTCCGCTCCGTCCGCACCCAGGGCTCCGTGGCCCGCAAGCAGCGTTTTCTCGTGGGCACGCAGAAGGTGATGAAACTCAACATGCTCGAGCCCGCGCTGCTCGATGCCTCCACGCGCGACGAACTTGTGGATGAGGCCGTGGCCGCCGCCGAGGGCTGTTGCGGCGCCATCATCGCCGATTTCGGCAACGGCCTGCTCTCTCCCGGCATGATCGCGCGCCTCTGCCCCGCCCTCCGCGCCAAGGTCGGCCCCGGCGGTATCCTCGCCGGCGATGTCTCCGGCCGCCGCTCCGGCCTCACCCACTTCCGCGGCATGGACCTGCTCTGCCCCAGCGAGGCCGAGATGCGCGAGGCCTTCCGCCTCTTCGATGAGTCCGTCTCCGCCGTCGTCGCGCGCCTGCTCGACGAAACCCACACCCACGCCGCCCTGGCCACCATGGGCACCGACGGCCTGATCGGTTTCGAGCGCCGCGCGGGCCTCGCCGACTCCCACGCCGACGCCCTCACCTCCCGCCTGCGCAGCGAGCACGTCCCCGCCCTCTGCGGCCACGCCGTCGATCCCCTCGGCTGCGGCGATGCCCTCCTCGCCACCGCCACACTCGCCCTCTGCGCCGGAGCCAACCTGCTGGCCGCCAGTTTCCTCGGCTCCATCGCCGCGGCGTGTCAGGCCCAGCGCCTGGGCAACAACCCCGTCTCCTCCACCGACCTGCGCCACGGCATCGTCCGTGTCCACACCGCCCGCCTTGCCGTCGGCCCGGACCTGCGCGTGTACGGGCCCGCCCCCGCCACCGTCTCCGCGTGATCAGTTACATCATCCCAACCCGAAACCGCCCCGCCGAGTTGGCCCGCACGCTCTGCGCCATCGGCGCACTGGGCGACCACGATTCCGTCGGCGGCGCGGAAGTGCTGGTGGTTGACAACGCCTCCACCCCGCCGCTGCGCGTGCCGGAGCGACTCGCCAGCGGCATCCCCGTCCGCCTCCTCCGCCGCGCCCGCAACGAGGGTGCCGCGGCCCGCAACGCCGCCGCCAGCGCGGCAGACCCGGACTCACGCTGGCTCGTCATGCTCGATGACGACTCCCACCCCCTCGACCGCGGCCTCTTCGACGCTCTCCGCGAGGCCCGCCCCGAAGTCGGCGCACTCCAGGCCGAGATCACCCTCCCCACCGGCGCCCGCGAATCCGGCGGCCTCCCCGAGGTCTTCATCGGCTGCGGCGTCGCCATCCGCCGCGAGGCCTTCTGCAAACTCGGCGGCTACGACCACACCTTCGACTACTACGCCGAGGAATACGACCTTGCCGCGCGCCTGCTGCGGGCCGGTTACCGCGTCGCCTTCGACCGCCGCTTCCGCGTCGAGCACCGCAAGGTGAACGCGGGCCGCGACTTCGCCCGCATCCTCCGCCACCTGGTGCGCAACAACGCCTGGGTCGCCCAGCGCTACGCGCCGGATGATGTCCGCTTCAACGAGATTCAGGAAACCCTCGCCCGCTACGCGCGCATCGCCTGGCGCGAGCGCGTCCCCGCCGCCTACATGCGCGGCCTCGCCGACCTCGCCTTCACGCTCTCCCGCCAGACACGTCAGCCCCTCAGCGCCGCCACCTACGACCGCCTCACCGGCCTCGCCCACGCACGCGCCGCGCTCGCCGCGGCCAACTGCACCAGCCCGCTGGGCACCTGCGCCCTCGTGTCGCCGGGAAAAAACGCCTGGGCCGTCGCGCGGGCTCTGGCCGAACTGGGAGCACGCGAGGTGCGCGACCCCGCCCACGCCGACACGCTCATCGTCGCCACACTCTCCCCCGGCCCCATGCTCGACGCCTTCGACCTCCACGCCTCCACCGCCGCGCCCTGCCCCGGCAAGCGCGTCGTCCTTCCCTGGGCCGATGCGCTGCCGCCCGTCCGTGCCACCGAGGCTGGCGCGGCGACTTCGCTGCCACTGCCAGCCTTGCCGCTCATGGCCGCGGCCTGACCCGGCCGCAAGCCACCCGGCCTGCGGCCACCGCCCCCTCTGGCTGTCTCCTCTCCCCTGCCACCTATCCCCTGGTTTCAATCCTCAGCGCCTCCCGGCACGCGCTCCCCGGTGCCAGCAGGTGCTCGATCAACTCCCGCGCCGCCGCCGCCTGCCCCGGCCACATGAACCACCGCCCCGCCTCGTCCGCCGCCACCCATCGGTGGGCCGTGTGCTCCGCGTTCAAACGCGGCATCCACCCCGGCGCCGCCCGCACCGCAAAGCGCGGCGGCAGCATCACGCAGTCAATCGCCGCGATGTAGTACGGGTGCACCTGCTCCAGCGCCCACACGCCCAGGCACGCCGCGCTCGCCGCGCTCAGCCCCACCTCTTCGTGCAGTTCGCGCAGGGCCGCGGCTACCGCCGTCTCGCCCGCTTCAATGTGCCCCATCACCGGTTGCCAGGTGCCCTTCAGCGGCTTCTTCGCCCGCTGAATCTGCAGCAACTCGGGCGCGCCCGTGCCCGGATCGTCCGCGCGGAACACCATCACCTCCACCACATCGCTCCGCACGCGCGGCCCCTGGCCGGGCACCACGCGATACCCCGCCGCGTCGCGCTCGGGTTGAGAAGGTGAGTTCACGAGTTGACCCGTTGCCAAGTTGACGAGTTCACGAACCATCCACAACATTCAGGCCCACCGCTCGCGCCTCGCGCCTCACCGCTCTCGCGCCGGCACGCCCACCACCGTCGCCCCCGCCGGCACATCGCGCGCCACCACCGCCCCCGCACCTACCGTCGCCCCATCACCCACTCGCAGCCCCGGCAAAACCCGGCACCCCAGCCCCATCAGGCAGTCGCGCCCGATCCGCACGCCGCCCCCCAGCACCGCCCCCGGCGCCACGTGCGTGTTCTCCCCGATCTGCACGTCATGCTCCACGATCGCGCCCGTGTTGACAATCGCATGGTCTCCCACCCTCGCCCGCGGCTGCACCACCGCCGCCGCGCCGATATACACACCCTCACCCACCGCGCACGTCGGGCTGATGATCGCCGCCGGATGCACCACGCTCGCCGCCCCCCCCACCACCGTCGGCGCGGCCGCGTGCGAAATCGCCAGCGCGGGCGGCTGCGCGCCCAGCGCCAGTATCGCCCTCAGCAGTTCCCGCCGCTCCTTCACGTCCCCCACCGCCACGATCCAGTCGCGCCCGTGCAACGCCCGCAGGTCTGCCAGCCCCCCCAGATACGCCGGCGGCGCGTACGGATGCGGCAGTTGAATCGACAGCGTCGCCACCGCCGCGCCCGGGTTGTCATCCAGAAACCCCGCCAGCACGCGCCGCGTCAGCACCACCGCCTCGGCCACCACCACCGCGTGCCCCCCCCCGCCGATCAGCACCAGCGGCCAGGGGTGCCGGTGTTCCTTGCTCGGTGTGTGCGCTCCGCCGCCGTGCATCATGCACCAATGTATCGGGCCTCGGGGTGGCCCGGCGGTCTCCGCCGGTTTGTTGGTGTGGTCCGGCTTGGCATACCCCCACTCTCCGAGCGGGGTGCCTTGGGTACCCCCACACTCCGAGTGGGGTGCCTTGGGTACCCCCACTCTCCGAGTGGGGTGCTGGCGGTCTCCGCCAGTCGGCAGCGCCCCCATCCCCGCCCCGCGCCCCCGGATCCTTACTTGCTACTTGCCGGTTTCCCCGCGACCCCCGCCACGCAGCCGCGCCGCCACGGCGCTGGTCTCGTCATCCGCGCGGCTGCCCGTTGGCGTGGGGTGCAGCCCGTTGGCCGCGGCACCGCTCTTGCCGCCCTTGCGGGCCGAGTCCCACCCGCCGCCGTCCTCCGGGTCCGGAAAGTACCGGTGCTCCACAATGTCCAGAACCACCAGCGTGAACAGCGTGGCGAAGCCGAGCATCGCGGCCAGCCCGTACAGCCCCAGCCCGCACGCCGCGCCCAGCGCCGACACCACCCACACCGCCGCCGCCGTCGTGATCCCTCGCACCGCTCGCTTGCTCTGCAGCACCGCGCCGGCACCCAAAAAGCCGATCCCCCCGATCAACCCCTGCAGCACGCGGCTGATCTCCGCCTGCCCCGGCGCGGGCACCCCCGGCGGCAGGTTCACCGCTGCGGCCGCCCCCAACTGCTGAATCGTCTCGATGCCGATCAGCACAAAGCCGCACGAGCCCAGACTGATCAGGATCATCGTCCGAAAGCCCGCCGGCCGCTGCTTGCGCTCGCGCTCGATACCGACCAGGGCACCCGCGAGCAGGGCCGAACCAACACGAAGCGCGATCTCAGTGGGCGAAAGAGGGTCCATCCGAAGATGTATCGTGCATCACCCTAACGGATTGTCAAGAAATCTTCACTATCAACACCCCAAATGGGCAAGGCTCGCCAAGCCCTTCACTCCCCCTCCCAGAGGGAGGGGGCAGGGGGTGGGCGGGCCCTTGGGTGGTCCGGCGGTCCCCGCCGGTTCTTCTGCCATCGACTTCGGCCCAGCGAAGTCCGTGCCGCCTTCCCCCGTCGCTTCGTGCCGCAGTTTCCCGTCCGCGGCGGGTGACCCCGTGCCTTCCTTCCTCACCAGTCCCTCGTGCCTTCATGTGGCCATGTGCTATGTGCTATTTGGCCCTTTGCTTCACTCCCCCGCCCTCTCCCCATTCATCCTCAGCAGGTTCCCCAGAATCTTCTCATCCACAGGCCCCCGCGCCTCCCGCGCCGCCGCCTTTGCGCTCAGCGCCGCCTCATCATCCCGCTTCCCGCGCGGCATCTTCCCCTTCGCCATCGTCCGCGCGCTCCCCACCGCATCCGCAATCTCCCCCGCCCCAAACGCCTCGTACACCCCCGCCCATTCCGTCTTCCACCCGCCCTCCGGGTCCACCGCCGCATACGCCGCGATCACCGCCGCATCCAGGCGTTTGTGCGCCAGCCTCAGCCACGCTGGCCGCTCGTTGTACAGGTTCGTCAGCGTCCGCACCTTCAACCGCTTGTCCACGGCCGCCTCCGCCATCACCGCGCTCCGCCTCACCAGCGGCCGCACATCCGCCGGAACCGCCTCCAACTCATTGCGGTACTTGATCCCCACTTTCTGCTCCACCGCCGCGATCCATTCCGCAGGATTCAGCCACGCCTCCCGCAACCCATCCAGTTCCTTCGCCGCGGCTCCAATCTCCGCCCACAACCCATGATGCCTCTGCCCCTTCCCCGTCGGCTCCTTCCCCGGCGACCACGGCAACGCAAACGTCTCAAAGCACGATGTGGGCGTGTAGCGCGGCCGATCCTCCAACTGCGTCCCCTGCCGCAACGCCCACAACTCGTGTACGCACGAGTGCAGCACGCCGAAGAAGTAGTCGTCGGAGCGGGCGAAGACGGGGATCGTCTTGTCAGGTTGCACCGACGAATCAATCCACGCGAACAGGCGGTGCTTCGAGACCATCGTCGTCCCGAGCTCGCGCGGCAGCGACCGCTGCGCCGCACGCACCCCCTCACCAGTTCG